>JBCCXG010000233.1:0-8582 GCA_039191945.1 Bacteroidota bacterium | reverse complement strand
CTCCAATAAAGAGCTAAGTCGATTTTTGCTGAGCTTGTAAAACGGACGGTAGTCAACTAGTTCGGATGCTCGTGGAAGCCGGGCAAGGCTTCGGCAGGGTGGTCCATCAGAGCAAGTCCACGGTGATCCATCAGCTGAGCTGTCCGGAATCGCATCAATCTGGCTCCATTGCACCAGCACCACATCCCAAGGCTATTCCTTGCGTATCTTATCCATAACAGCCCTCGTCATCTCCTGCGTGGACGCTTTGCCACCCAGGTCAGGCGTACGGACCTTCCCCTCTTCGGTCGTGTGCTCAATGGCATCCATCAGCAATCCGGCGGCGTCGATTTCACCCAGATGTTCCAGCATCATCACTGCAGTCCAAAAGCAGCCAATCGGATTAGCGATGTTTTTTCCAGCAATATCAGGCGCGCTGCCGTGGACGGGTTCGAACATGCTGGGGAATTCCTTTTCAGGATTGATGTTCGCACCGGGAGCAATCCCCATCCCTCCTACCACGGCTGGGCCCAGATCGGAAAGGATGTCTCCGAATAGATTGCTCGCCACGACCACATCGAATTGATCCGGACGCTGGACGAAATGGGCCGCGAGAATATCTACGTGAAATTGCTCTTGAGTGATCTGGGGATATTGCATGCCTACTATCCGAAATCGCTCATCCCAGTACGGCATGGTATGCACGATGCCATTGGATTTGGTGGCACTGGTCACTTTTTGCCGTCTGCTGCTAGCTAGCTCGAAGGCAAAACGCATCACGCGGTCCACTCCTTTCCGGGTAAAGAGACTTTCCTGCACCACCAGCTCCTGATCCGTCCCCTCGTACATTTTACCACCTATCGAGGAGTATTCTCCTTCGTTGTTTTCCCGTACGATGTAGAAGTCGATGTTCCCTGGTTCGCGCAGTGGGGAATCAATGCCCTTGAGTAGCCGAACCGGCCGAAGGTTGACGTATTGTTGAAAAGTCCTCCGGATAGGGATCAAGAGACCCCAAAGGGAGACATGATCGGGTACACCTGGATATCCGACGGCACCTAAGAAAATACCGTCACTGTCCCTAAGCCTCTCCAGTCCATCATCCGGCATCATTTTTCCGTGGTTCTTATAGTGCTCACAGGAGTAATCATAGTAAGAGAAGCTCAATTCAAAGCCGCACGCTGCGGCGACCACTTGCAGTACTTTGACGGACTGGGGTATGACTTCTTGTCCGATGCCATCACCGGGCACGGTGGCTATGTGGTATTTATTCATGGTAGGTCATGGCACGGCAAAATCGAGCGAAGGGATGAAGTGGATTCACGCGATGACCCTCTCCCATCGCCCAGAACGCATTTAAAAATAGGCCAAAGTCCGCGAAATGGGGCGTTCGACTGGTCCCTAGGTGCCGGGGCCCTGCTGCCCCCCGCGGCTATCTCCCTCCGACCAACTGGTCAACGGAGTACAACTCCTACTACCTCGGACTTTGCGACGCGCCACCACTTGTACGATTGATTTCGGTCCTGTATCGTTGGCAATTCATCTTATCTTCAAGTTGGTCCGAGCCTGATCATTCACGCTCTTGTCCCGGCAATGATTTCAGGTCCGGGGCTAGCCAGTTCATTCTGGCATGAGTAGAATCGATCAGGTCCTTTGAGTAAAACTCGAACACATATGACCGGCTGCCTTCCTTCGCATTCAACAACAGGTGGCACAGTTCACTCAGCGGTAGCGTTGGATATTGAGACGCAAAGTGGCTGACCACCGACATCCAAAAAGTTGTGAGGCTCTGGTGGAAGCCACTCTGCTCCGTGTTCTTGATACCGATGGCTTCATTGTACCGTCTGATGCTCCTGCCTATTTTCCTGGTGGCTTCGGCCAAAGGATATTTTTGACAGTACCACAGGGCCATGATCAAATGGGTCTCGTGGGTCCATTCAGATTTCGGCAATTGGAGGTTTTCAAACTTCAGAATCAAGGACCTGATATCCGCAGCGGTGAATGAGTTCATCATGGCGCGTGTTAGGGTCTTCAATCCATCATCTGGCAAAACTGGTTTCGTTATGGTAGGCTTGGTCTAAGCCCTCGAGCTCTGTTTTTGAGTCAATTCTCGACCCGCCGGTAAGTCTTTCTGTAAGCCAAAAAATGCCCCAGGTGCTGAAGGTAGCATAGACCACGGTGAACAGTACTGCAGCGACTTGAGGCAAAAGCTGGTAGGTGTTTCCGAAAAGGACGCCTGAAGCCCCGTTGATGTCTGGGTGGGCAAAGAAGGCGGTAGCGATGGAGCCCCAGATACCGACCAGTCCATGAATGCCGAAGGCATCAAGGCTATCGTCATAGTCGAAGACTTTCTTAAGCTTAATCACGCCAAAGTACCCGATGAGCCCCGAGGTCAGACCAATGAGCAGCGCACCGGTCGAATCGACGTAGCCCGCAGCTGGTGTGATACCTACCAGTCCTGAAATGGCACCAGATGCCAGCCCCAATGTAGACGGTTTTCTGCCACAGCACCATTCGAACAGCATCCAAGCTACCGCGCCAGCGCATGCCGCGATGTTGGTCACCAGCAAGGCATTGGCAGCTACTCCGTCAGCGGCCAGTTGACTGCCCGCATTGAACCCAAACCAACCGAACCAGAGGAGTGCCGATCCCAGCACAGTCAGCTTGATAGAGGACGGACTAGTCTCATGGATGCGCTTGCGCTTACCCAGCAGCACCGCCAACACTAGCCCTGCGATACCCGCATTGACATGAATGACCGTCCCCCCGGCAAAGTCGAGTTCGCCCAAGTCACCAAATATGGCATCACCCCAGATGGCTCGTACCAAGGGTGCATACACCAGCAGGACCCAAAAGAGGGTGAAGACGATCCAGCTGGAAAATTTCATGCGCTCCTCCACGGAGCCGCTCACAATGGCCACGGCAATGGCTGCGAAGACACCCTGGAAAGCGACAAACAGCAGTGTGGGTATGCTCCCTGCCAGATCGTCGATGCCGATGCCCCGCAAGAGCACATGAGAAAATACATTGTCTCCAAAAGCAATGGAATAGCCCAGCACTACCCAGGCCAACGTGGCCACGCAAAATGCAGCATAGCTCATGCCAACCGTGTTGATGACACTCTTCTTACTAGATAGCCCGCCGTAAAAGAGCGCCAATCCAGCCGGTGTCATGAGCATGACCATGGCGGTCGCCACCAATACCCATGCAGTATCTCCTGTATTCATCATAAAAAAGTTTATTGGTTATCATTTGACGGATGGAAGGCGTCGAATATCTCAAGAACTTCCCGGTTATTGGCCTTTTGGGCATCGACAAGTGGCGTCCCTCCCCATCTGTCTTGCACGGTGATATTGGCCCCCTGATGAAGCAAGTATTCGACGACTTCGGGTCTGTTTTCGGCCGCAGCCAGATGTAGTGCCGTCCGGCCGTCATAGTCGGCTTCATTGACCGAGATACCGCCATTGCAGATTTTTTTGACCTCATTCAAGTCACCTGCTGACGCAGCAAAGATCATTTGCATCACCTCTGTCGCCTTGGTTTCGTATTTTTTCCTTCTGGGATCCTTCTTGCCATCCAGTTCATAGTTCAGGGAGTCGAAGGCATGAAAGTTGAAATGATTGACTAGTGCTTTGGCAAAGGCCACGCCCTTTACGCTATTCCCATTCTTGTCCAGGGGAGGCGCATAGATGCCGATCCCCATGACGTTGGGAACGGCGATCCATATGGCGCCAGATACTCCGCTCTTGGCAGGTAGGCCGATGCTAAACGCGAACTCACCGGAGAAGTCGTACATACCACAGGTATTCATCATCGTCAGGCAGTTCTTGACGGTTTGCGAGCTGAAGACTCGGTTGTTGGTAAAGGGATTGATTCCGGAGTTGGCGAAGGTGGCGGCCATTTTGGCCATTTGTTCCGTGGTGGACTCGATGGCGCAGCACTGGAAGTAAAAATCGAGTATTTCCTCTATGTCTACCCCCTCGGGAAATGCGCCATTTTCCCTCATGAAGTACGCCAGCGCGAAATTGCGATCTGCCGTGTCGCGTTCAGAGAGATAGACCGAGTTGTTGAAAGTCGGCTTACCCGTAGCAGTGAGCTGATCGAATAGCTCCAACAGGTGATCAAACTTATCAGCGGGATTCTTGTCTTGCATGATCAATGAGGTGATCGCGCCAGCATTGATCAGAGGGTTGTGAGGAAGGCCTTCGCGATTGAGGGTCAGGGCGTTGAAAGACACCCCACTCGCTTCCTTGCCGATGTGCTGATGTACTCTTGCGGTACCTAGCTCTTCCAGTGCCACCGCATAGTTGATGGGCTTGTGGGTCGATTGGATGCTGAACTTGTTTTGGAAGTCTCCAATACTAAACTGCTGACCATCGATGGTGCATAGGGAAACTCCAAACAGATCAGGATCGACGTGCTTCAATTGCGGGATGTAGTTGGCCACTTGCCCGCCGGTCTCCAACTTTACCGCTTCGTATATCCTGGAAATATCCGCTGTGAATTCCTCAAAGTTGGGCAGGACATTACCACCCTCAAGCGCCCTTGTGATGACTCCGTTGCGCTGCTCCTCTGCGATCAGCTGTTGGCCATTGATTCTTGGGTCATTGAGCAAAATGCCAGACCGTTCGAGTTCCGCTTCTAGCGTATCACTATTCCATTTCATAGCTGCTATGCTTTCCGATACTAGGGTAGGTGTCATTTCGATGATTGAATAAGATTGTGTACAAAAGGCCCGCGGCGCTCTTCTTTACTGTTCCTTTCGAGTTGCACGTTCGAGAAGCTGCCTGCAGACCCTAGCTCCACGGAAATCAGGTACAATGCCACAATGATTCCTAGAATCAGCATGCTCCTTTTGGTTCGCAAATCCATTTCACGGTGTTTTTTTAAACTTCCTAGTGAGCAGTAGATCGTACCGCTCAATGATCTCCCACAAAGCAACGGTGATCAAGGGTCGATGAAGTCCTTTTTGGGACAACCAGATGTGTACGGGGGGCGTGAAAAAGGTTAGCAAAAAGTGTACATGAGTATCCTAATGGTCTGTTTATCAGGGCTATAGACATTGATCGCAAGTAATCTTCACTTTCTCTTTCCTAGGAATACAGCAAGCCAGTTGATAGATTCGATGTGTAATAAGAGGCAAATGCAGTTGATCAATCGGCGTTGCGAATCACGGAGACCCATCTGGAGGTTTTTCACTCTCTTCTTTCTGTGCCCTGTGCTGATCTTGCGAGTACAGGCGCAGCAGCACGAGGTAGATAGTCTCGTCAGCGTGTTTGAAGCCCTGGCGGTCACCGGGGTTGAGGAAGTGGATCAGATCAATCGGATGGCCAACTATTCGACCAATTCCTATCCAGTGCTGGCCCAGCAGTTTGCGGAGAAGGCCATCGCCACAAGTAAGGCCTTGAGCTATACCAGGGGTGAAGCGCAGGGCCTGTTGAACCTGGCCATGGCCAATCGCACGGTGAGCAACCTGCCCAAGGCCCTGGAGAATGGCTTTGATGCCTATTTTCTCATGGCACAGGACAATGACTCTGCTAGCATGGCCCGGGCATTGACAGATATCAGTCTATTCTATAAAGAGCTCGGGGAGCCAGATAGCGCCATTACTTACCTGCGGAAGTCATTGGCTTTGAATTCCCGTGATTTGGAGACCAGGGGGCTGACTTTGAATAATCTGGGATCTGCCTTTCTGGACATCGATGGCTATGATAGCGCACGGAAATATTACAATCTTGCACTGGCTATTCGTAAAGAAATCAAGGACCTAAAGGGACTGGCAGTGACCTACGGTAACCTGGGTATTCTCAGCAGTCAGGACGAGCAAGACTTTTTGAAAGCCAAAGCGTATTATGAGCTGAGCGTGGATATGAAGTTGGAAAATCGGGATTTCTTCAACCTGGCCTACAGCTACATCAATCTGGGTAATCTGTACCGGAACGACGAACAATATGCCAGAGCAAGTACCTACTACCAGTTAGCCATCGCCTATACAGATTCGGCGAATGCCATTGGTGTGAAATCCGCGGCCTACCGAAGATGGGCCAGATCCGAGCGAAGAGCAGGAAACGAACGAGTCGCTCAAAAATATGATAGCACGGCGGATGCGATCTATGTGCAGGTCCTGCAAAACAGGCAGGACACGGAACTGGCGCAGCTACGAGCAGGGATTCGGCTAAAGGAAAAACAGCAGGAGCTGGAGCTCAGAAACAAGGACATCAAACTGCTGCAAAAGGACAAGAGCATACTGGTCCTGCAAGTGATTGCCCTCTCACTTGTGGTGGCGACCCTTGCCTTTTTTGTTTGGATTCAGAGAAGCAGACGGAGGAAACAAAGCGAACTTGAAAAGGCCAAGGCTACGCAATTGGAGAGCGAGATCGAGCACAAAACCAACGAATTGAGTCTCATCACGGTCAACTTCATCCAGAAACAACAGATGATGGAGGAGTTGCAAGTACTGGCAAAGCATCTCAGAAAGGATGTGGGCTCCAATGCCCTGCAGGAGAAAGTGAAATCGATCAACAGAATTCTCAGCGATCAAAAAAGGAACGATAAGGAATGGGAGAACTGGCGGGTATTTTTCGAAAAGGTCCACACCGGTTTTTTCAGGAAGCTTCAAGCCAAATACACTGATCTGACCGTGACGGAGCTCAGGCTAGCCGCCATGATCAAAATGAACCTATCGATCAAAGAGACCGCTTCCATTCTCAGTATTGCTCCGGATAGTGTGAAAACGGCACGGTCAAGGCTCAGGGCAAAACTGGGGCTGACGAGGGACCAGAATTTGGTCAGTTTTTTAATGGAGTTTTAGTCAAATCTGACAGCTAAGTGGTAAAATCTCGGTTAGCGCAGTCCCCGACCCAACAATGGAACCAGTCACTCCTTTGCGATCGGAGCGTCGGCCTCGATAGCGCTTCGCATGGTCTCGAACTTTGTCAGAAGCGAATGCAGTACGCTGTCCCTCTTTCCTAAGAGATTGATGACCTCGTAGGGATCGTTGGCAATGTTGAAGAGGAATTTGGGTGTTTCCCCCCGATCCATGATCAGCTTCCAGTCACCGTCGCGAATGGCCCATTCGTTAATGGGGTCATCTTGACCCTCCATGTCGATGGTCCAGATCATCGGTTCAGTGCGCGAAAAACGCTCCCCCCGCATCGTACGCGCGATGGACCGTCCATCTAGCGCTCGATCAGTTGGCAGATCAAAACCCATCAGCTCCGCCAAGGTGGGCAGCCAATCCAGTCCATACACTGGAGCGCTAGACACCTGACCCGCCTCAATGCGCCTGGGATACCGAACTATGGCCGGCACACGGATCCCGCCTTCCAGCAGGTTGTCTTTTCTGCCTCTGAGGCCTCCCGTTTCGCCAGCCATGTTGAGCTCCCACGGCTTCCGCGCCTCTCGTGTGACCGGACCATTGTCCGAAGTGAAGATCACGATCGTGTTTTCCGTGATACCCATGTCATCTAACTGGGCCATGATTCTTCCCACCTGCTCGTCGAGGAAACTGATATTGGCATAGTACTCTCCAAAACCGCGGTAAGGCAGATTGACCCAATCCTGGTGAAAGATGTCGGGATTGTCTTTGGCAAACCCGGTGATGTAATCGCTGTACATCTCTAGATGGCGCTGTGGCGAAGCGATGGGCGTATGGACTTCGGTGAATGAGACGTAAGCGAAGAATGGTGCATCTTCGGGCAGCGCTTCCAGCCAGGCGATGGTCTCGCCTGCCACCAATTCTCCGCTGAATTGGTCGGTGGCCCCGACCGGTACGCCATTGCGGTAAAAGTTGTCGGGATAGATCTTGCCCCTTCTCAAGCTGCCATCGGCGGGGATGGCTTCGACCTGTTGGTTTTGGGCCCAACCGCCATGGATCACAAAGCTGTAGTCAAAACCCATGTCCGCGGTCTGCGGCTGGTCGGTCATCTCGGGACCTCCGTTGAGATGGAGTTTCCCCATCACGGCGGTTTGGTATCCTTTGTTTTTCAGCAGATGCGCGATGGTGATTTCGTTCTCACCCAAATGGACGCTCGAGCCATGGGGGATCCAGGAGCGAATGCCGGTTCGGTAAGGCGTCCGACCGGTCAGTAGGCCGGCGCGCGATGGGGAGCACAGCGGTGCCGGGGCATAATAGGTATCGTACTTGATCCCCTGCTCCGCGAGTCGATCGATGTTGGGAGTCTGTACAATGGGGTGCCCATAGCAGGCCAGGTCGCCATAACCCAGGTCGTCCACCAAGATCAAGACCAGGTTGGGTGTAGTGGCCTCCTGGGCTTTGGCAGGGTGAAGAACGATCTGAAGTGCAACAAATAAACGGGCCAACCCTACCCTGGATTGACTCCAATCGCACAAGTTCAAGGTGGGTACGGGGAATCGCATTTAGTTTTTAGCTTCAAATAAAGCTAGTCCTTTTGTGGTAAGTCATCTGCTCGGCCGATTGGCGAAAATTGGTAACGCACACTGCGGCCGGGATCGCAACGGCATCCAGCGAGGCGTGACGGACCTACTCAATAGGGTGCCTGGACCCTCGAGGAAAGAGCCGTTTTGAGGGGTCCCGGCACTGCGGCTGGTAGCGCGGCTGAGCCTGCCTGCCGGCAAAGGCAGGG
>JBCCXG010000232.1:0-8600 GCA_039191945.1 Bacteroidota bacterium | reverse complement strand
CTTTGCCCTGAAATTTCTTGGCTTCTTGACGGGCGGTCCCTCCAAAATCCGCCGCCTGTATTAATTTCACGGTGCTCGGATTCATCTTGGAAGTCGGGCCATTAACTCAAAGCACACATAACCTTGAAAAAGCATTTTACCTTAACACTCTTAGCCGTAGGGCTAGTGGTTTTCCAGGTCCTGGCGCAAACCCAAGTGCCATTGGAGGACATGAGCAGCTTTCGCGAACAAGCGGGCAACTGGCAAATCGTCGGTGATGTGATCATGGATCGTTCTCTAGACATCCACCACGATGCCGAGCCCGAGCCCCAAAAGAAGAAAAAGAAAAAGAAGAAAAAGAACTCCGAAGAGCCTAAGCGGAAAGCTGTGACCTTCACTCCCGGAACGGGCATTTTGCTCAATATGAACGACGATGTAGTCAAAGACCACCTTGTTACGACTTGGGAGCATGGCGACGTTGAGTTGGAATTGGATGTTATGATCCCCAAAGGCTCGAACTCCGGTATCTACTTACAGGGCCGATACGAGGTACAACTCCTAGATAGCTGGGGCGTCAAACAACCTAGGTATGGTGACTTGGGAGGTATCTATCGCAATTGGGAGACAGAGCCCTCTTTGATGTTGAAGGGTGTTCCCCCCACAAGTAACCCAGCAAAGGCGCCCGGCCTATGGCAACACATGAAGATCCGCTTCCGAGCCCCACGATTCGATGAGGGTGGCAATAAAGTGGCCAATGCGCGGTTCGACTTCGTAGAGATCAATGGTGTGCGGGTCCATAACAATGTGGAGGTGGCGCTGCCGACAGGAGGTCCCATAGCAAAGGAGGAGGTAGCACGAGGTCCGTTGATGATCCAAGGAGATCACGGACCGGTGGCATTCAAAAATATTGAGTATACGCCTTTGGAAGCATCGAAAGTGACGCTTACGGATCTGAAGTACGAAGTGTATGAAGGGAGCTTTCAGAACCTGGGAGAAATGACTGATCTGGAACCCGTGGCGTCGGGAGAGGCCGAGGAAATTGATATCCTGGTGATCGGCGAAGAGGACAGATACGGTATTGTCTACAATGGGAAGATCAACATACCAGAGGATGATGAGTATACCTTTCGTATGGGATACACGGGTGGGTTTCGGTTGAGCGTTGATGGTCGGGCCATTTCAGAAGTCAACTCCAATGCTGCTCGATCCCAACCCATTGAGACCGTCTCCCTGAAAAAGGGCTCTTATGATTTTGAGCTAGCGAACATCAAAAATGCCCCCTGGCACCAGCCTCGGCTGGGTTTGTTCGTGAATTCGCCTTCGACGGACGTGAAGACTTTCCATCACTATGACTCCTATCCACTGTCGGAGGATTTCGTAGCACCTATTCTAGTCAATCCAGGAGACCGCCCACGCATTCTGCGCGCGTTTGTCAATCATGAAGGTGGTGAGAAGCTTGTACACACGGTGGGTGTGGGTCATCCCCAACAAGTCAATTTCATTTATGATCAGGATCGCGCGGATTGGGTGGCGGCCTGGCGCGGAGATTTTGTTGATGCGACACCCATGTGGCACAGCCGCGGCAATGGCTCGTTCCGTCCTAGAGGGGCGGCACTATGGAATGACCTTTCGTTTTCATTTGCAGAGCTGGCCGATGCCAATGCTGCATTTCCACGACCAGAAGAAAAAGGTGCTTACAGTCAGAAGGGGTATCAACTGGATCCTGCCACAGGCATGCCGGTCTTTAAGCACCACTACAAAGGGGTAGAGGTCACCGATGCGCTCAGTCCTGATCCGGAGGGAAGATACCTGCAGCGGAAATTGACTTTCTCTCAGGGAGGCTTGTTGAATTGGTACGTGAAGCTGGCGGCCGGGGATGTGGAGCAGATGCCGGATGGCTCATTTGCAATCGCTGATCGATCGTTCTACATCAATGTGCTTTCCGGCGGGGCGGCTAGGGTCAGAGAGGTCGATGGCATGAAAGAACTGGTACTCCCGATTAGTGGAGCAGAGGTGAACTATGAAATCATTTGGTAATGAATAGCATGAATTTGAGAAAAGCAGTGGTAGGGGTGTTGGTTTGCTTATTCAGCCTCCCGGTGGTTTACGGTCAGATCCACGAAAAGGAAAAGGAGTTTTATCGCATCAGTACGGTACCCGTTCCCGAGAACATCGCGATGGAAGTCGGAGGTTTGGCTTTGATGCAGGATGGCTCCATGGCGGTGGCCACGCGCCGTGGGGACGTTTGGATTGTTTCCAATCCCTCTTTGGAGCGCGGCACGCCTCCAGTGATACAGCTGTTTGCGCAAGGCCTTCACGAGCCATTGGGATTGGCTTACCTCGGAGGAGATCTATATACGGCACAGCGTGGCGAGCTGACGAAGCTTTCAGATACGAATGGTGACCGTGTAGCGGACGTATACGAAACCGTCTACTCCTGGCCAGTATCTGGCCATTACCATGAATACAGTTTTGGCCCCCTGATCACACCGGACACTTCTTTCTTTGTGACCGGTAATGTCGCATTTGGCAATGAGGAATGGTGGCGAGGAGAGAGCCGTGTGCCCTGGCGTGGCTGGATTTTCAAGATCACGAAAGATCGGGAACTGGAGCCTTGGGCGACAGGTGTACGATCCCCAGCAGGCTACGGATTCATTAATGGCGAGCTGTTTTACACGGATAATCAAGGGGATTGGATCGGTAGCGGTGGACTCTGGCATGTACCGAAGGGAGCTTTTATGGGTCATCCTGCAGGCTTGCGATGGTCGCAACGGGAGGAGAGCCCCGTGAAGATCTCCGAGGAGGAATTTTACACGCATCTGGACAAGCGCCAGGTCAGAGTCAATGGTGCCTATGTCAAACCTGAGAACGTTATGAACGAGGAGAATCCAGCATTTCTGTATCAGAAGAAGGAGGTTATTCCGGAGCTCCAACTTCCCGCAGTGATCCTTCCTCACGGTATCCTGGGGATCTCCAATAGTGAAATAATTGTCGACGAGACGGGAGGTGTCTTTGGACCTTTTGAAGGGCAGGTATTCATAGGTGACCAAGGCCAGAGCAAGATTATGAGAGTAGACCTAGAGAAGATCAACGGCCAGTACCAAGGCGTAGCCTTTGATTTTCGTTCCGGATTCCAGTCTGGTGTCATGCGGCTGGAGTGGGATCGTAAAGGCCATCTCTTTGTTGGGGAGACCAATCGAGGCTGGGGATCAGCGGGTACCAAGAACTCTGGCCTGCAATTCGTAACCTGGACCGGGAAGATGCCTTTCGAAATGCAAACCGTAAAGGCCAAGCCAGACGGATTCGAGGTGTCATTCACCATGCCGGTGGATAAAAAGTCTGCTGAAGATTTAGACAGCTACGTCGGCAAGAGCTACATCTATAAGTACCATGCCGCCTATGGCAGCCCTCAAACCAACATTGAAGAGGTCAAACTAAAAGGTGTCAAGGTGAGTGAGGATGGCATGAGTGTAAGGATCGTTGCAGACAATTTGCGGCAATACCATTTGCATGAGTTTGCGCTCCAAGGGATTAAGTCACGAGAAGGTGGTGAGCCATTACTGCACAACTTCTTCTATTACACGCTCAATAACATCCCACAGGGGGACAAGCTTGGGATGTCAGAGCTCTCGACTTTCCGATCTAGCCTGGTGAAAAAGCCTGCGCCAAAAACGACCCGGCGCGCCCGATCATCAAGAAATTCAGTACTGTCCGATGACGAGATTCAACCGCTCCTGGCAAAGAACACCTGCTTGGCCTGTCATATGAAGGACCAGCAGCTGGTAGGACCATCTTACGCAGCTGTAGCCAAGCGCAAGTACTCCAATGAGCGGATCGTAGAATTGATTTACAATCCGGAGCCCAAGAACTGGCCGGAATATGCCACGCCGATGGCACCGATGCCGCAGGTTCCCAAAGAGGAGGCATTGAAGATCGCCGCCTGGATCAACGCTATCGACGATTGATCGGATGTGCAGGGTTGGGTTTTTCCTATTGATCGCACTGGGTATTGGTTGTAATACCCAGCCGGCGAGAGATAGTAATGAACGGCCCAACATCATCGTCATCCAGGTAGATGATCTAGGCTACAATGACCTGGGGGTCCATGGCAATACATGGGTACACACCCCCAACTTGGATCGGATGGCTGAGCGCTCCGTGCAGTATCGCCAGTTTTATGTTAATCCTGTCTGTTCCGCTACGCGGGCTTCATTTCTGACAGGCCGACACTTTTTGAAGACCGGCGTTTCCCACGTGCATGGCGGCAAGGACTATCTACATTTGTCGGAAGTGACCCTTGCTGACGTGCTTCACGAGGCAGGATATCGGACCGGCACCTGGGGAAAATGGCATGTGGGCAAAACTTACGGATACTTACCACGGGACCGGGGGTTTGATGAGAGCTACGTCGCCGACCTTTACCAGCATCGCAATACCTCGGGTAGCTGGAATGGTGGGCGGGTAGCACATCAGAGATGGGCGGATGAAGTAATTGTGGATTATGCCATTGACTTCATCGATCGAAGCGGTAGCCAACCTTTTTTCGCCTACCTATCTTCCATGACGTGTCACGGTCCACTTGATGCACGGCAAGATCTAATAGACAAATACCTAGCAAAGGGATTGAGCAAAGGTCTTGCGACCCTCTATGCCATGGTAGAGATGTTGGATGCCGAGGTCGGGCGATTGCTCGCTCATCTCGAGGACCAAGGGTTGGCAGAAAAGACCATCGTTTTCTTTCTATCCGACAATGGTCCGGCGGTCAACCGTCGAGAGCTTTCCGACAAAGATCACGATCAGCGACGCGTCAACCCCTTCAAAGGATTCAAAGGAAACATCTGGGAAAATGGGGTCAAATCGCCCCTCTTTGTGCTTTGGCCGGAGACAATTGCTGCGGGCATCTCTGATGGATTGGCGGATGTGACCGACCTGTTCCCCACAATCACCCACTTGGCTGGGGCCAAGTATAAACATGAGGTCGACGGTCAGGTACTCTCAACCTTTTCTCAGGCAGAGACTCAAGCAAAGCTATCGTTCAACTATGCGAATCCCGCTTGGCCTCCAACCGGTGCCGCATGGACACCAGAAGGGATATTGGATGAATATAGGCCCATTCAGCGCAAGGAGTTGATGGTTGAAGACCAGATCATCTCAGTGCGAAGGGGCGATTATAAGCTGTTACTCAATCCTGCAGTGAACATGAATGCTAGCGCTGCAGGAGCACCCTGGGCGCTATACAATATCACAATGGATCCTTATGAGGAGCAAAACCTTATTGGGAAGGGGATCCCCGAAGAAGCCCAATTAATCGGGCAATTGACCGAATGGTTTGTTGACGAGATTCAGGCAGGCGATCATTCCTTTCAAATGCCGCTTCATTGGGTGGAGAAAGATACGGCAGTCATCTATGCCGTGGGTGCTGAGAATATTTCTGCATCGATTGTTCCCACGTTCAATTGGCTCAGCAACTGGGAAGTGCCCGAAGCATTTGCGGTCTATCAAGTCCAGTGGAGCGAAACCGGAGACTATCTGATTGAGGTCGACCATTCTGAGGTCGTGAACGTACCGTTTTCTGTTGTAATTGGGGAAGTAAAGGTTCCATTTACGTTGAATGGGCGCGTGTCCGGCGTCACGGTAGAGGACATTCCTGCCGGTAAACATACCTTAACCTTGCAAAAACAGGGCGATGGCGCCACTGTTGAAAGGATCAATAAACTACGAGTCATCAAGCTTTGAGGGTACTGGAGGCCTTTTGGATTAGGATGGACGAGTTCGGGCAAACAACCATTGTCCTGGCCCTTATGCTGCCTATACTGGTGAGTTGTGACCGCCAGCAAAGGGAAGCAACGCGACCAAACACCTTCAACAAAGTGGTCGTGATTCTCTCAGACGATCATGCTCACCACGTCACTGGGAGTTATGGTAATGATAGGATTCGAACGCCTAATATCGATCGCTTGGCAGCCGAGGGAATTCGATTCACCAATGCCTATTGCAATGCGCCCATTTGCAGCGCTTCGCGGCAGTCGCTTCTAACAGGTAAATATCCCATGGCTACCGGAGTCAATTTACTGTTTACACCGTTTCCGGACCATGGCAACGAGACGATCGCCGAATTTCTGGGCGACAGGGGCTATCAAACAGCACTTATAGGGAAGTCCCATTTCAATAACTGGGCCTGGCAGTCGCTGTACGAAGAGGGTCTTCCCAATCACGGTTTTCAGACGATCATCGATCGGTCGGACCATCGACGTTACCTAGACACGATCACCTCTCCACGCATTCCATCGGACATTGCTACGTATGATCGTGCATCAGCGAAGGCTTCGCAGGGCGCCTGGATGAACGCAGATGTACTCCCTCATCCGATTCGCGACGAGCACAGTTTAGGTACTTTTCTCGCTCGTCAGGCTATTTCCTTTTTGGAAGACAACAAAGACCAGCCCTTCTTGCTATGGCTCGCTTTTCACGAGCCGCATCATCCTTATTACTTCCCGATAGAATATCAAGGCAAGTATGATCCTACAGACATGCCTCTGCCAGAAGGCAGCGCGGAAGATGATCGATGGATCCCGCAGAAGTATCGCTCTCTGACAGATGATGAGCGCAGGGGTATCATCGCTTCCTATTACACCTCCACAGAATATATGGACAAAAACGTCGGCCTGGTGCTGGATGCGATTGACGATTTAGACTTGGATGATGAGACGATCGTGCTATATCTCAGTGATAATGGTTACTTGCTTAATGACCACAAGCGTTTTGAGAAACATACCCTCTGGAAGGAAGCTGTGAAGCAGCCCACAGCGCTGCGCATTCCGGGATTTGAACCGGGCATGATCAACGAGTTGGTCGAATATGTTGACGTGACCCCGACATTGATAGACTTATTGGGCGTTCGTGTTCCGGATGCCGTGCAGGGAAGAAGTCTGCTGGCACTTATCAACGGCACCAATTCAAATCATCGCGACTATGTCTTTTCGTGTTATCTGGAAGACAATATGGCGATGGTACGGACTGACTCTTTGAAGTATATTTTTCACACTGGAAGCCGTGATTTGGGGATCGGATATGCCACAGGCTACGGTCCTTCCGGCATGTTTCATCGACTCTATGACGTGGTCCGGGACCCGGAGGAGTCGAGGAACTTAGCCAATGATCGCGCCTATGCAACACACCTTGAATCCTTACAGCAGCTGATGTTGAGGCATTTTCTCACGCATCATCCAGACGCCGATCGCTGCCCTGAGACTTTGACGACGGTGGGAAAGTTGGTATGGTTTTGCGAACCCCGCGATGTGGGCACCGACCAATCATCTACCGATACGCCGGTACGTGTTATTAAAAAAGATTAAATTAGACTCATCTCGCCTGAATATTGTTTGATGGCTCCTTCGATGTTATGGTAAACGTCGAATTGCGAAATTTTCACCGCAAACGTATTCAGGAAAGTGTATGATGCCACTAACCATTGAAAAAGCAACTTTTGATTTGTTAAATCTTAATGTCTAACAAGTTTGAAGAGATTGTAAATAGAATTTTTATGGTTAGAAGACTACTTTCTTTCTTCTCAGCATTCGCAGTTATTTCCGTTTGCGCCTTCGCTCAGCGAACCGTGACAGGGACGATTACTGATGGGGATACTGGAGAAGGTTTACCGGGAGCTACCATTTTGATTAAGGGAGCAACCGAAGGTGCAGTAGCAGATGCACAGGGCCAATACCGCATTGAAGTATCCGGAGAAAACGCGGTTTTAGTATTTTCTTTTGTGGGCTACGATAGCCAAGAGGCGACAGTCGGGAGTAGATCTGTAGTGGACGTCGACCTACTGTTAGATACTGAGACACTTGAGGACGTAGTGGTCATTGGATACGGTACCCAGGAAAGGCGAAAAGTTACCGGTGCGGTAGCGTCGGTTTCTTCTGAGGACATCAGTCGTCAAGTGGTTGGTAATGCCGCTCAGGCCATTCAAGGGCAGGCCGCAGGAGTCAACATTACCAATATTGGTGCACCTGGAGAAGAGCCACTGATCCGGATACGGGGAATCGGTACCATCAACAACAATAATCCATTGATTGTCATCGATGGTATTCCTGGGGGAGACCTCAACTCCATCAATCCCAATGACATTGAGTCCATTGAAGTATTGAAAGATGCTTCTACTGCAGCTATCTATGGCTCTCGAGGTGGAAATGGGGTGATCCTGGTCACAACCAAGAAAGGGCAGACCGGAAAACCTCAAATCTCTGTAGACTCTTACGTGGGTGTGCAGTCCGCCTGGAGGCAACTGGATCTCCTCAACAGGGAGCAATACCTGGATTATGCGAGGGACCTTTTTGGTAACGTCGGAGAGGATGTTCCTCCTCGACATTTGGATTTAGGAGAGTTTGCTAACGTTGACACCGACTGGCAGGATGCAATGTTCAGAAATGCGCTGATCACTGATAACAACGTCACGATAAGTGGAGGCAATGAAAACGCGACCTATTTAGTAGGTGGCGGATACTTCAAGCAAGATGGTATCATGTTAGGTACTGATTTTGAGAGGATCTCTTTCCGAGCCAATTCTGAGTACAAGATCAATGACAGAATCAAAGTTGGGCAGGTCTTGACGATCGCGG
>JBCCXG010000231.1:0-8608 GCA_039191945.1 Bacteroidota bacterium | reverse complement strand
TTCAATACCTCTGATTTCCACCAGGGGTATTTTTTTGCCCATCAATTAGGATACCCTGATTTGCTTTTGAGGAATAGTTCTGTGTTGGAGCCTGCCTTTCTCCAGCGTTATGGACACGCAGGAATCGGCGCCCCCGAATGGGCATCCCCGACTTAAAATCCTGTGACCCTTAAAGATCGTATGGGCCTGTCTGCCGTAGGTAGGCCTGCCGCCTTTAGGCAGGTTTAAGTCCCGCCCTGGGTACTAAGCCGTCTGTAAATGGGATGGCTTTTTCCTTGATAATCCTTTTGAAAAACAACTGCTGCCGTCAAGTAGGAGGCTCTTACTGTAAGAAAAGCCCGTCGTTTTCATCAACGGATGTTAGATATTTTGCCGGAAATTCCATTCATTTGTTCCAGAACCTAAAACATTTTGGAACCATGGAATCATTACTACTACCCGTATTGCTGATGATTGTATTTGTCGTACTCGATCGCGCATGGATCGTCAATCATCGCTAGCAGCCTTCACATAAAGTTTTTGTAATCTCAGATTTTGCTCCTGCTGGAGCAAGTGTCATTCCGCTATCTTGGCGGTATGAGAAAATTGCTACCGCCAGTTGCCGACTACCTGGACGTGACGATGCCCATGATGGATGCGTTGCCGCCGGTGAGGAAGCAGCTGTTGGATCCATTATCGGATTTTATCAATCAGAGGCTTCGTGCCCCTACCTGTCGCTTAGTTTTCATCTGCACGCACAACTCACGTCGCAGTCACATCAGTCAGATTTGGGCTCAAGTGGCGGCCTACTACTACGGCCTCGACCATATTGAGACCTACAGCGGCGGAACGGAAGCTACTGCCTTCCATCTCAATGCGGTGGAGGCCATGCGTCGGTCCGGCCTTGCAGTTGAGAGCACCGATGACTCATCTAATCCAATCTACAATGTAAGATTCGCTTCAGATCAAGCTGGAATGCGCGTCTTTTCGAAGACATATGATGACGATGCTAACCCCAAGGCCGATTTTGGGGCGGTCATGACCTGCTCACATGCCGATGAGAATTGTCCAGTGGTGTTTGGCGCAGCAAAACGAATTTCATTGCACTACGAAGATCCGAAGGAGGCAGATGGTACCTCCGAGGTCAGGAGGGTCTACGACGAGCGGGTAAGACAAATAGCCACGGAACTCATGTACGTGATGAAGAACGTAAAAGCACGTCCTTAAAAGCCCCGCTGAGTTGTTAAAAAGCCTTAAAAGAAAGGCCATCCCATGTAAAATGAGTTTCTTCTTTGCAGGGATGAAACGTATTTTTGCGTCCTTCAAGGGAATTACATAGGTAAAGAGATGGAAAACGCAATAGATCAAGGGCTTAAGCAAGAGCACCAACAAAAGATCAAGCAGGTCACCGAAGAGGTTGGCAAAGTAGTAGTCGGACAGCAATACATGGTGAATCGACTGCTGATCGGTCTCTTTACCCAAGGGCATATTCTATTGGAAGGTGTACCAGGATTGGCCAAAACCTTGACTGTGAATACACTGGCAGATGTATTGCACCTCGATTTCAAACGGATTCAATTTACTCCTGACTTGCTGCCGGCCGACCTGATCGGTACCATGATCTACAATCAGCAGCGCGCTGAGTTTGAAGTAAAGAAGGGACCCATTTTTGCCAATATGATCCTGGCAGACGAGGTCAATCGATCTCCAGCGAAGGTGCAGTCGGCATTGCTAGAATCCATGCAGGAGAAGCAGGTGACGATCGGCGAAACGTCTTTCTCGCTGGACAAGCCATTCTTGGTCATGGCGACTCAGAACCCTGTCGATCAGGAGGGCACCTATCCCCTGCCGGAAGCTCAGGTAGATCGCTTCATGCTCAAGGTGCACGTAGACTATCCGTCAAAAGATGAAGAGCTGGAAGTCATGCGGAGGATGGCCAATATGACCTTCAAGTCTGAAGTGAGCACTATTCTATCAAAAGAAGACATCTTCTCCATCAGGGAAGAGATCAACCAAGTCAGCATCTCTGAGTCACTAGAACGCTACATTGTTGAGCTGGTATTTGCAACAAGAGACCCCAAGAATTATGGATTGACTGAGGCTGCTCAGTACATTCAATTTGGTGCTTCTCCCCGTGCATCGATTAACCTAAACCTTGCCGCGAAGGCGGTGGCTTTCTTCGCTGAGCGAGATTATGTGCTGCCAGAGGACATCAAAGAAGTCGCACCTGATGTGATGAATCACCGGATTTTACTCAACTATGAAGCAGAGGCCGATTCCGTTACTACGCATGACATCATAGGCCAGCTGTTAACGAAAGTGGATATCACAAAATGAGGCAACAATTTCGTAACAATCGAAACAAGCTCGTAATTTTCTTCCTCCCAAATTAACGATATCGTAAAGGCAATGCCCGAAGCCAGTTAACACTGCCAAGTCAATTTTGTACCTGATTCAGATTTCGAAACAAAATTGACTATGAAAAAACTACTGTCCCTTCTGGCGTTCGCCGGATTGCTTATTTTCATTTCTTGTAGTGACGATGATGGTCCTGCTCCGGCCGGAGACCTGACCATTGAAGGCATTCCCGCTACTGCCACTGTAGGGCTCGACGAGACTTTAGAGGTAACAGGAATTACTCTAACGGCTGGCGATGGCCTGGACGCTTTCACGGCATCGGTAAACGGTGGCTCACCTATCACGTTAGCCGGAGTACCTGCTGGTGAGACATCTGCGACTGTAGATTTCTCCATTGAGGTGTCCGAGGCCAACGGCTTCACCGTAGGTTCTAATGCTGTAGTATTCACATTGACGGACGCTCAGGGCGATGCCGTGGTATTCGCACACGTTTTGACAGTAACGACTTTCAGTACGATCGACGTTCGAGGAGATATCACCGGAGCAGTCACCTGGAGTGCTGCTAATGTCTATGTTCTTCAAACGCGGGTGACTGTTCTAGATGGAGCTACTTTGACCATCGAGCCCGGTACAATCATCAAAGGTGAAGAAGGACAAGGTGCTGCGGCAACATCATTGCTTGTGGCACGTGGTGGTATGATCATGGCAGCAGGAACGGCGGATGCTCCTATCATATTTACTTCAGTTGAGGATGAAATCGATCCAGATGATATCGCAGCAGGCAACTTTGCTTCTCCAAACCTTGAGCCAACTGAGGCAGGTAAGTGGGGAGGTTTGATCGTACTTGGTCGTGCTCCTATCTCTGCTCAGAACGAAAACGATATGGACGTTACTGAGGTGCAAATTGAAGGTATTCCTTCATCGGACACCAACGGTCTTTATGGTGGAACTGACGAGGCTGACAACTCAGGAGTACTGCAGTACATCTCTATCCGTCATGGTGGATCAGAGATTGGTGCTGGTAATGAGATCAATGGTTTGACACTCGGTGGCGTTGGAACAGGAACAGTAATCGACCACGTTGAAGTTGTGGCAAACGCGGACGATGGCATCGAGTGGTTTGGTGGCGACGTGGACATGACTGACGTTTTGATCTGGAATTCAAACGACGATGCCTTAGATACTGATCAGGACTTCCAGGGAGATTTAACCAACTTCCTTATCGTAACGCCTGTTGGGGGATCTGCATTCGAGCTAGACGGTCCTGAAGGCTCTACTTCCCGTGGCAACTTCCACACCTTTGCCAATGGTACGGTCTTCGCTGGCGACGACATCGATCACCTGGTGGATTGGGACGGTAGCACCAATGCCATTGTCAACAACATGTATTTCTTCGGTTTGGCTGATGATTACACTTTCGATACATCCGATGCCGACCCTGACGAGCACTTCTTCCCTATCGAATCTTTCCCGGGATCGGTTCCAGACGCGGATGCTGCGATGTGGACCTGGGAGGCTACGATGGCCGCAGTGTCTAAAGCCGATGTATTCGGCGATGCAGATGGGATCACCTCGGAGGTCGACGAAAACGCCAACACTGTAGGTGCTACAGATCTGACGCAATTTGCCTGGACCTGGGGTGCACAATCTGGCGCCCTTGGAGGCATCGGTCTTCAGTAAGACGGCCCAGAGAAAAGAACACAAAAATGCTAATGGACAAAGCTTGCTTTAAGGGCAGGCTTTTTCCGTTTTCGAAATCGAACCTAAGCCCTGAAGATTAAAATGATATGAGACACATTGCCTATTCGATTTTTTGCTCAGTATTCCTGCTACTGTCGAGTGCGGTGAATGCCCAAACAGGATTCATCCGAGGTACTGTCTATGAGACGGCCACTGGCGATCCATTATTTGGAGTGGCAGTTCGGGTGCCGGGTACTAGCACCGGAGCGGTCACCGATTTTGATGGAAAGTTCAACATCAAAGCACCCCCCGGCACTTACAGCATCGAAGCTTCTTTCGTATCGTTCCAGACCGTGACGATCACAGATCTGGTGGTCAACGCCGGAGATGTCACCGTTATCGATGCCATTTGGATGGAAGACGCCTTGGAGGAGCTGGAAGCTGTAATTGTATCGGCGGAAGTTATCAAAAACAGTGAAAGTGCATTGCTAACGGTGAAGAGAAAATCCGCGAATGTACTCGATGGCATTTCTTCGGAAAGCTTCCGAAAAATTGGTGACTCCAACGCCGGCGAGGCCGCCAAGCGAGTGACTGGGGTCTCTGTCGAGGGAGGCAAATACGTGTACGTCAGGGGTCTGGGAGACCGTTACTCTAAAACAACTTTGAACGGCCTTGACATACCTGGTTTAGATCCCGATCGCAATAGCATCCAGATCGATGTATTCCCTACCAACTTGATTGACAACATGGTCGTTGTCAAGTCCTTTACCCCGGAGCTGCCCGCCGATTTTACGGGTGGAATTGTCAATATCGAAACCAAAGACTTTCCGGAGGAACGGGTCTTGGATGTGTCCTTCAGCGTCGACTACAATCCAGGTATGCATTTCAACAGCGACTACCTGGAGTACGAAGGCAGTGGGACCGATTGGTTGGGATATGACAATGGAATCAGGCAATTACCTGATCGCGCCAGACAAGGAGATATTCCTCAGCCTCGACAAAACCCCGACGGTGAAGTAGGCGAGTTTTTAGGTGAGTTTGGGCCGACTTTGGGAGCTAGCAACGCCACTAGTTTTACCGACTACAGCTTGGGGATCACGGCCGCAGACCAACTGGCCCTTCCCAATGGGCACACGCTCGGTTACCAATTCTCTGCGAGCTACCAAAGCGAAACGAGACTTTTTGACGAGATATTTTTCGGCGAGTATCAAAACTCCACCGATTTGGACCAGAACGAATTTCAGCGCGCGTTCACGCAGGAGGGTATTTTGGCTGAGCAATCTGTTTTGATTGGCGGATTGGCCGGTTTGGCGTATAAAACCTCGCAATCGAAATACCGGATCAACTTCATGCACTTGCAAAACGGTGAGACGCGGTCAGGACAGTTTGACCTGTTGGACGATGACGACGCCATTGGTAAGTCCGGATACACCGGTCTCTCCGACAACCTGGAGTACAACCAGCGATCCGTGACCAATGCCTTCATCAACGGCGAGCACAACACGGTAGACAGTCGATGGAAGATTGATTGGAGGGCGTCATGGACCCAGTCGAATCAAGAAGACCCGGACATTCGCAAGACGGCCTTTTCTCGATTTGGAGCCAATAGTTTACGTTTCGTGGCTGGCGCAGCAGGCAATCCGAGCCGATTGTGGCGAGAGCTCGACGAGGCCAACGTAGTTGGTCGGGTAGATGTCACGCGCAAATTCCAATTCAACGGCCAGGATGCCAAGCTGAAGTTTGGTGGAAGTCACACTTACAAGGAGCGTGATTACGAGATTTTGAACTACAATGTGAACTTCTTTCGCAGTCAGCAGCCGGATTGGACCGGGGACGCTCGCGAGGTATGGACCGATGAGAATTTGTACCCTAATGGGTCGATATTTCTGGTTTCTGGTGTTGATGATCCCAACCCGAACGAGTACAATGCGACAGTCAACAATACGGCAGCCTACGTTTCTGGAGAATTCTCCATCGTTGAGCCCCTCAAGACAATTATTGGGGTCAGGGCAGAGAACTTTGTACAACGCCACACCGGTCGAAACCAAGGTGCCACGATTGTGCTGGAGGATGAGAAGGTGCTTGACGCGCTGGACTTCTTTCCCAGCGTCAACCTGATCTATGCGTTGCAAGAGAAGCAGAATTTGAGAGGGTCTTACTCGCGGACGATTGCTCGTCCATCGTTCAAAGAGCTGTCTTTTGCATCGATCCTGGACCCAGTATCCAACCGGATCTTCACTGGTGGCCTCTTCGCCATCGATGATTGGGATGGTAACCTCGTAGAGACGCGCATCAACAACTTCGACCTGCGTTGGGAGCTCTTCATGGAGAGAGGACAGATATTCTCCGTGAGTGCCTTCTACAAAGACTTTGATCAGCCGATCGAATTGGTGAGACTGCCTCAGCAGCAGACCAATGCCGAGTTCCAACCCAGAAACGTTGGTGATGGTCGCCTGTACGGTCTCGAAGTGGAGTTCCGCAAGGCGTTGGATTTTATTACGCCGGCTTTGACCAACTGGAGCATTTATGGCAATCTTACATTGGTTGAGTCATTTATCGATATATCTCCAACCGAGCTTCGCAATCGTGAAAATAATGCCAGGAATGGGGAGGAAATTGGCGATACCCGAAACATGGCCGGCCAGGCTCCTTGGATCGTCAACGCTGGAATCCAGTACAGTGACCTAACTACTGGGCTTGACGCAGGGATCTTCTACAACGTTAAGGGTCGTACGCTCATCGTTGTCGGAGGAGGTATTGATCCTGACATCTTTACGGAGCCGTTTCACAGTCTGAATTTCAATTTGAACAAAGCATTTGGAGAAGATCGTCGGGTAGTCGTCACATTAGGTATTGACAATATCCTTGGGGACAAGCTGGAGCAGTTTTATCGACGTGACTTTGGAGATGCTTCTGACCTCTTTACACGATATAATCCCGGCACCTCGATCGGTGCGGGTGTAAAGTATAGCTTCTGACTAGAGCACTAGTTTCTAGAAGGAAAAGGGATATCCACCAGGGTGTCCCTTTTTTATTTGCGACTGAGTAGCTTTTGCTGCTTTGTGCGCAAGGCGACTAATACCTCGTTCAGCCCACTAAGTTCTTTCCACAGGTCATTCGCGATGGAGGGTTCAGTGGTTCTAGAGAGCCGTTGGCTGATGGCAGCAGCTTGTCCCTCATTCCTCTCAATGGCGCGTTGTAGATAGTTTGTGGAGATCAAGAGCTGAAGGTCCATTAGCATTTGCCGCATGTGGGTATCGATTCCTACACTTTCGCTCACTAGGGACAGGTGGCTCAAATCATCCTGTACATCCGTGACCAGACCATACACCACGAGTGTTTGCCCTCCCTCGAGATCGAATTTCATGGATAAGTAATCGTCAGACTGTAGTACGGTAGCGACTTTCTTGGCTTGGCGCCAAAGCTCTTTTTCCGCAAAGGAAGCTGGGAGATCCATGGCCACCTCAAAACCTTTCATTGTCGCGCCCTGCAAGGTTAACTCTTTCTCCGAGGGCTTCGAAGCATCGCTCTGACTGGCCGCCGCAAGACCCTGAATTATCAACAGAAAAAAGCAAACCGGTCGATTCATTCGTTATGTTTACTTCAATGAATATCGTCTTATGGCTGCAAAGGTATTGATTACAGGAGGAAGCGGTCTGGTGGGTTCTTATCTCAGTGAAATGTTGACCACCGAAGGTTTTGAGGTAAGCCACCTCAGCCGGTCTATTCGAGGCACTAGAAAGTATACGACCTTCCAGTGGGACGTCCGAGCTGGCGAGCTGGACGAGGCCGCATTGCAGGTAGATCACATTATACATCTAGCTGGAGCTGGAGTCGCTGATGAGCGATGGACGGATCGGCGCAAAAAAGAGATTTATGACAGCCGAATCCAGTCTACGGCCTTGTTGTACAGCGAGTTGGCGAAGCATCAGGTTAAGCTGAAGTCCTTCGTAGCCGCGTCGGCCATAGGGCTCTACGGCACAGACACCGGCGATGAGCTGTTGCACGAAGCATCCGCCTCAGCGGATGATTTCCTCGCCGAGGTGGTAAAGGATTGGGAAAAGGAGGCGCTGAAGATCGAAGCCCTGGACATTCCGGTTGCCAGGATTCGGATTGGTGTGGTCTTGGCGCGCGAGGGCGGCGCGCTGGCGAAAATCGCCCAGCCTGTTCGGTGGGGCGTAGGAGCTCCCTTGGGGAATGGCAAGCAGTACATCAGTTGGATCCACATCAAGGACCTTTGTCGCATCTTTCATTGGGCGCTCACTGAGCCGTCAAGCGATGTTTTCAACGCTACCGCACCGACCCCAGTCACGAATGCTGAATTGACGCGAAAAATTGCTAATGTGCTCAAAAGACCCCTTTTTCTGCCCCCGGTTCCGGCTTTTGCGATGAAGTTGATGCTCGGGGAAATGGCCTCTATTGTCCTCGGGGGGAACAATGTTTCGTCCCAGCGACTTGTAGATGCGGGATTTAAATTTGAATTTACTCAGGCGGAAGAGGCAATTGCAGATCTTCTGGCCTAGAACAACCCTTTCATTCTCATAGTAATACAGTAAGATGGAATTGGATGATAAACAAGAGCACCTCACCC
>JBCCXG010000230.1:0-8625 GCA_039191945.1 Bacteroidota bacterium | reverse complement strand
TCGGCGGCGGGCAGCTCGCGCGGATGCTGGCGGAGGCCGGCCACCCCCTCGGGCTCTCGTTCTCCCATATTTGATGATAAGGGGATTGGGCGCGCGGGAAACGACTTGCTAAGAGTAGTGCTCATTCATCGCAAAAGCAGATCAACTCTCAATGTCCCTGATGACCGAGCGGACCATATTTAATTTGGAAAGCTCCCCGCGGGAGAGCAGGTGAATAAGACCATGTTCTTTCAAATTCATGATTCGATATATTTCATTTGTCTGATAACCTTGTTTGTACCAGTGGGAAACGCTGCCGTAAAAGTCTTCCAGGAAGTGAAGCTTGCGCTGGAGTTTCTCCCGGCCATCGGTGAATTGAGGGTTGTGTGCGCAAAACAACACCTTAAAATCGAGTGCCAATGCCCGCTTCAAAGAAGCAATCTGTTGCGACATACGTTCATTCTTCAAATAGTACCCAATGTAACTGTTGAGGTAGAGATCTGCGGAGAAGAGCCACTTCCGATCTGGTTCGTACAAGGCGACCATATCGCTGGCGTGGCCAGGAATGGGGACGATGGAAAAGGTATGACTTGGTGTTTGCAACTGACCATCGAGGGCCAGCAAATGGTGGTAGGCTGGCCTCGGACCCCAAGTCAACCATTGCGCCACACTGATCGAAGGCGGGCTTTTCATCACCTCGCAACACCGCTCGGGCGCGTAGACAGGGCAGCTGAATTGAGCTCTCAGTTCTGGAATGTTACCCGTGTGGTCTTCATGGTGATGAGTAATGTAAATCTGCTGAACGTCTAATTCTGATAGTTTCTGCTGAATTTGCTTCCGAGCCCATCGTTGACCGGTGTCTATCAGCAGACCATCTACATAGTAGAGATTGACGAAGAGATAGGGTCGGCCTACCGGGCTGTACCCGAAGCGAAAGACCTGTACGCCATCGTGCTCAAAATGATCAGTTGAAGTCATGCGCTTCGACTCCCGGTAAGCTGCTTGACCCTGGGGATGACTTCCTTACCAATCAGTCCGATTGAGGTCATCAGTTCCTTGTGGGTGAGCAACGGATTGTCCATCTGAAAAGTGAATCTGTCCACGCCCCCCAAAGCCTCACTGTGCCGTATGATCTTGCGAGCAACGCTTTCTGGGTCGCCAACCACGAGGGCTCCAGACGCTCCAGACTGCGCGTCGAAGGCCTGTCGAGTCACGGGCGGCCAACCCCTTTCTTCACCGATTTCGTTGAACATTTTGGCGTATCCTGGGAAATAGGTATCAAGTGTTTCATCGTGGCTTTCTCCAACAAGTCCGAGCGAGTGTAGCCCAATTTTCATCTTTTCTTTTGGGTGTCCTGCTTCTTGGTAAGCCTGCCGGTACAGGTCGACCAGCGGCCTGAACCGGTGGGTCTCGCCACCAATCACTGCCACCATGAGCGGCACACCTTGCTGACCCGCCTTGATGAACGAATTAGGACTGCCGCCCACTCCACGGTAGATGGGTATCTCTTTCTGCAGAGGCCGGGGGTAAATGGGCTGATCGATGAGGGGAGGCCGAAACTTCCCCTTCCAGGAGACGGATACACTGTCGCGAATCTTCAATAAGAGCTCCAATTTCTCCTCAAACAGTTCCCCATAATCCTTGACGTCGAACCCAAACAAAGGAAATGAATCGGTAAAAGAGCCTCGACCCACTACCATCTCCGCCCGACCCTTCGAGATCAGGTCCAGCGTCGCAAAATTTTGAAAAACACGTACCGGATCAGCTGAGCTCAGCACCGTCACGGCGCTTCCCAAACGGATGTGCTTTGTCTTGGCCGCGGCAGCTGCCAAGATCACCGTGTTGGCCGCATCCAGAAATTCCTTGCGGTAGTGCTCGCCGATAGCGAAGGAGTGCAAGCCCATTTCGTCAGCAAAGACCATCCGCTCCAGCAGTCGATCCATATCCTGCACGGGATCACTAAAGGATCCTGTCGTAGGATCGATGGAAGCCGCTGCGAAGCTATCTATTCCTATTTCCATAGTTGATTTTTCTAAGTACCTGAGAGAATACAAAAGAATCGAAGAAATAGTGCCAGTCTGAGGGAAAGAGCGAAAAACCGTAGGTCGCTCTTGTATTACTTCAACCCGGATTCGTCGTTGGAGTTTTGAAGCGAGGACATAAAGTACAATAAAATCAGTTAGTTAGGTGAGGAGGCATAATTAACCATTATGGTGACGAGCCAACTCCGTGTTAACTAAATGATTTTGAAGTAATTTATGTTCGTAGCCGGAAGGCTAATGACGATTCCGGGTTCAACCTCACTAGCTGTCCCTTTCGCTTGTAGATGTTTTTATAATCCCATTGGATAGCTCTACCCTTGGAGATCCAACGTCCTAAATCCTCGTCGTTGATCTCATCTGAGGCGGTATAGATGCGAGAAGCGTCCTTAAACTTACCGGTGCCGGGGTTGAGTCCCTCTTCCTCGAACGAAACCCCACTCCAAAACATCAATCGGATGCCAGCCTTGAGCTTGCTGTAGCCAACGATGGGGTTGTCATCCAAAAACCAAACTGGGTGCCGGTGCCAGATCTTGTTTTCCGCCTCGGGTAGGTGCTCATCTATGAGAGCTGCCAGGTGGTGGCAGATCGTGGCGTCCTGAGCGGCCTGTTGGTTGTTGAAAGCGAGCGTGTCGGGATGCATGAGACTGACTTTTTGGTGATGCTGAGTTCGACTTAAGATAGTCAAATAGTACTCAAAGTCGAAAGGCGGCGCATCCAGAATGCTGCCGTTGCGGTCCGGATAGCAGTGTACCCCGTGGTGACTGTGCGGTGGCTTGCGGGCCACGTGGGTAGGAGCGGATAGCCGGAAAAACCGCCCAAAACCTAGCCTAACTTCACTCATCCCTCAGCGAATGCACGGGGTTGGCTCTCGCGGCCTTCCACGTGATCAGGGAAATAGACAAAATGGCTACGATGGCCATCATGCCACCAGCAAGCGTAAATACTTCAAGACCCAGGGATATCCGAGTGGCAAAATCTTCGAGGTACCGTGACATGAGCTGGTACATCAGCGGCCAGGTAATGAAATTGGCGATCAGTAGCAACCAAAAAGTCTCTTGATTGAGTAGGATCAAGATCTGCGGGACTCCGGCTCCGAAGGTCTTCCGAATGCCGATCTCTTTGACCCGCCTCAGTGTGTTGTGTGAGGCTAGTCCAATCAAACCCAAACAAGCGATCACGATAGCAACGCCTGAGAACAGCAGGATGATCTCACCCAGCTTCTCGTCGTACTCGTACTGCTCTCTGTAGCGATCATCAAGGAAAAAGGCTTCAAAGGGATCGCGCGGGAATATCTCAGCCATTGCGACCTCGGCCTTGTCGAGAATCTCGGAAGGATGGCCCGCATAGTCAATGATGTAGTAGTGCACATAATCATAGTCGCAATAGAAGAGCAGGGGCTCAATGGCATACTTCGACGAGAGGTGGTTATAGTCATCAATCACGCCGATGACCACGAGATCGTATTTGTAATTGAGCACGAGCTTTTGCCCCAATGCTGAGTCCAGCTCCCGAAAGCCCAACAGTCGCGCGGCGGATTCATTGAGTACCACGGACCACTCGCCGTCGGTACTTTTCTCTTTGAAGGCTCGGCCCGTCAGAAATTGAATGTCCAATGTCTTGAAATAGCCGGGCCCCACACTGAGAATATCGATGGTCTGGGCCTCTGCCTGTTGGCCTCTTTGGCGCTGAATGGCTGCGGGATTGGTCGTGGGCTCGCCGGGGACGTTGTATGCAGTGGTAATGCCTTCGACCATGGCCTGCTGAGACATCGTCTCGATAAACCTACGATGCCTGGACTGAACCAAGGAGTCCGAATCGGTATCGATGAGATTGGGTCCACGCACCAGGAGCTTATGGTAAGGATCAAAACCAGTGTCGGACGTCCTCATTAACTCCAACTGCGAATAGAGTACGACGGACCCAATAATGAGCGCCGTCGAAATGGTGAACTGAAAAACAACCAACCCTCGAAAAAACCAACTCTTTTTACCTCCAAGCGCGGTTGACGAGCCCAACCCTCTGTTGGGCTTCATCCGACTGAGCAGCAAAGTCGGATACACTCCGATGACCAAAGCGGCACTACTGATGGCCAGGAGGATGCGACCGTTTGACAGCGTCACGAGCCATTGAGATCCGAACCTGAAGCCGAGGAGATCCTCCAGGTAGGAACTCAATCCCAACAAGATGAAACCCGCTGCGACCAGCGCGGCGCAATGGATCAAGAAAGACTCACTGACAAACAGACCCAACAGCTGCGACTTGCGCGCGCCTAAAGTTTTGCGAATACCTATCTCGCCGTAGCGCCGGAGGGCTCTCGCGGTTGACAGGTTGAGATAGTTGATCCAGGCAATCACCAGAATCAACCCGCCAATGGACAAAATCACCTGGACAATCACCGGATCTACCTGTTTCGAACCCGCCAGCTCCCATTCCAGATCGGTAGTAAAATGCACGTCGTGAAGTGGCTGCAGGCTGAAGTGCATGTCAAAGTTTCTGGATTCATTGTACTCACCTCTGACCTCGAGATAATAGCGGTTGATCTTCTTCTCAACACTGTCGGGATCAGCGCCTTCTTTCAGTAGGAAATAAGTCCAGTACTCATGATTAGTCCAATGATTTTCCGCTTCACCTTCCAGCCACCAGTCCAGCGTTTTGTAGCTGATCAAGACATCAAACTGCATACTCGAGTTACTCGGTGGGTCGGCAAGGATCCCTGTGACCGTGTAAGGCAAGTTGGATCCGTCAACAAAAACCGTTTGACCCATCGGGTCTGATGGTCCGAAGTACTTCTTTGCCGCGGATTCGGTGAGTGCCATCACCCTCAACTCGTCCAGGCAGGTCTCCCTATTGCCAGCGATCAGCGGAAAATTGAAGAGCTCCAAAAACCTGGGATGAGCAAAGCAAACACTGGGTTCCCGAAACTTCCTGGTGCCTGCTGCCAAAGTCAAATCACCGTGCCCAGAGGTAAAGTAGTCACTTAGGCGGGCATACGCTTCGATCCCCGGAATCAGCTCCGCCATGTGAGGTGCGATACTAGGTGGGCTCGATGCGAGGTACCTTCGTGCCATCCCATCGATAGAAAAGTCCGCCGTCAGGCGATAGATGCGATCGCCCGTGGCATGAAATCGATCAAAACTGCGCTCGTAGCTGGTGAATAGATAAATCGCAAGAAAGGAGGCCAGCCCCAATGCCAGTCCCAGAATGTTGATGGCAGTGTAAACGCGATCCTTCTTTAGCACTCGAATGGACATCCGAGAGTTATGCTTTGCCAGTCCCCAGGAAGTCCTTGCACTTACACTGCCTATGGGGCGCATGATCTTTGGGCGGAGGAGTCTCACTACGTCCCAAGTAAACATCCAGCGGGCCCGTATCCGTCCACGTTGGGCAACGTTGCGGTCGAAGAGCTCGAACAGGTCACCTTCGATGCCCCGGAGCAAATCAGGATGGCAAAACCAGCGAAGGAATCGATGCGGCAATCGCGGGGGATTATCCATGATCAGAGACGTTTACCTCCCAGGCGACCCGCGGTATGTCGTTGTAGAGGCTATTGCGGGCGTCTCGTACGTCGTTGATGGCTTTCGCGCCCATGGCCGTTAACCGGTAAAATCGCTTCGGCCGTCCGCGGCGCTCCGCGGAGGATTCCCCATCCTTTGCCGACAAAAAACCTTTGTCTTCCAATCGCTTCAGCGCCGATTGCAAAGCGCCTACACTCACCTTCCTTTGGAGCCGTGATTCGATTTCGTTTTTTATCGAGACGCCATAGGCATTGCCGTGCAGCACGCCCACAGTGAGCATGACCACCTCTTCGAACTCTCCCAGCTGATGCTTGCCCATCTTATTTTCCTAATTGTAGTATTATGAGGCAATGTAAGGCATGGATTTTTAAATTCCTAATTGTAGTGTTAAGTCTCAGGACATTTTTGATCCTTGGGAGAGCCGGCTGTATCCCTGCCGCTTTCTCGAAGACTACCCCAGTTTAGGAAAGTACATAAGAGGCTTTGGCAGTCTAATCATGGGCCTATTTGTTAAAAGACTTTAATTCTTCGTGCCGGCCGGCATCCTTTGCAACCAAGTCCGGGTAGAGACTCGTACATTGAATCAAGATCCCGCTTGAGGAGTAATCGCAGTTAACACGTTGAGACAATCCACCCTTAAGTAGGTCTTCTTCATACACACATTAGGTTAGGTTTAGAATGGGGTAAGGTCTGCGTTGGTCTTACCCTTTTCTTTTTTCTTCCGAAATAGACTTCTGAAGTTTGAAAGCTGGAGAGAAGAAACTTCAGAATTCTCGTCTCTCAACAGCTATCTGTCAAATTAAAAGAGGTAACAAAACCCTGTCCTGCAGCACGACTCCATCATCAAAAATGTGTAGCATTGTCAGTCCCGAAGCTCACAGTTAGTTGAGCAAAATGGCCTAAAGAGACTTCCGAGATTACAACGTCTTGCAGAATCTTTCGGAGGGACACTATGAATCATGATGACGACTTCCAGATGAAGAGACTTCCAATCCTAGCCGTGATGCTACTCTCGGCCAGTTTGCTACTGATCCACGAGACCCGCGCACAGTCACAATGGAAGACCACCATGAGCAAGGGAAATCCTCCGCCGAGTCTCGACCAGAGATTATTCAGGGGAAATGGTCTCTTTCAGCGGGACATGAGCTTGAGCCAGTACAACCGGGCCCGGAGCGCTATGCCATCTACAGAGATGCAACCGAATGGCCGCTACTTTCACAGTACCTGGGTCGCAGGCCTCTACCTCAATGACTACGATAACGTCCGAACCTTAGGCATCACGGGAGAATACTATTTGAACAGGGACCTCTATTTTTCAGCGAACGTCGGCTACCGAGACCTTGAATACTCTGGTGATTTCGTTCGTTTCCTGGAGTTTGAGCTAGGGGCCAACTATCACGCGGTTGTGATTAACAACATCATCTTCCTCACGGCCCTCGCTGGGATCAACACTTCCACCCTGGACATGAGGGAGGTCGAGACTGATATGCCAGATTATCGCATGCTGGTCAACGGGGTCGTGGGAGGGGAGCTCATGGTCCGCTTGTCCCCCAAGTGGTTTGTGTTTACGGATTTCCGGCAGATGCTGGCGCTCAATGCCAGGGGCAGCGACGGTCTTCTTTGGCTGCAAGTGTGGTCCGTGGGCCTCAAGCGGTCGATAAAGTTCTAACCTATCGGACTTAGCTAAACCACGCTCTTCCATACACTTTTCCCGCTCAGACACCCTTTGGACTGGAAGCCGTAGGTATTCTCCGGCGCATACCCACCAAAAGCTGAACATCTCGAGGTTTGTCGTGTTCTTCTTCCTTAATTAAAGAAATCATGCAATTTAAGACTCACACTTTCCTATTGATCATGGGACTTTTCCTCGCCGCTTGCGGTGGCGGAAATACCACAACCGAAACTGCTGCGGAAGAACCTGTGGCTGAGGCCGCCGCGCCCGTCGAAGAGGTCGCTGAGGCAACCACCACCATTGTGGACTTGGCCGTGCAAACCGATGCACTATCGACACTCGTTGCAGCTGTACAAGCTGGGGACCTGGTCGGCACCTTGAGCGGAGAAGGTCCATTTACCGTTTTTGCTCCCACCAATGACGCCTTTGCCGCATTGCCCGAAGGGACTTTGACCGATTTGCTGAAGCCGGAGAACAAAGACCAACTGGTGGCCATATTGACCTATCACGTGGTGGCGGGCAAAGTGATGTCGACCGATCTGTCAGATGGTATGACTGCCGCGACGGTAAACGGCGCTGAAGTGACGATCACTACAGTAGACGGTGCCAAAGTAAATGGTGCCAATGTGGTCACAGCAGATGTCGAAGCATCCAATGGCGTAGTTCATGTGATCGATGCTGTGATCCTGCCACCCACCGACTAGACGCGCTTTTATTCCCATCAAAACATCAGGCCTCCTTTTTCGAGGCCTTTTTTTGTGATCTGAGTAGTGAGGATGAAAATGCGTCCGTATTTCGAACGCTAGTGCCCCAATAACTGTTCTCTTCTTGCGGATGTCACACCCAACAAATGTCCCAGGCCATGACACTATCTTACCGATTTCTATCCTTTAGTTTTCTGATTTCGTCGTTTTTCCTTGTCAGTTGTGCTGAAGAGGACGCCGTGGAAATCGACATATTCGAAGGAGACGTCAACATTGCTAGTCAGGAAGAGTTGCAAGACTTCGTCGATCGTGGCCATACATCCATCACCGGCGGACTGAGTATCAATGAGGGTGCATCCGGTTCGGCGATCTCTTCTCTGGAAGGACTGGCTACGCTCCAAGAGATCGGAGGCGATCTCTTCATTAGGAATACTAGTTCCCTTTCAAGCCTGGCGGGCTTGGCATCGATAACGTCCATCGGTGGCTCACTCGATATTGCCCGCAACCAGGCGCTCCAGACGACGGGTGGCCTTGACAATCTGACCTCGGTATCCGGTATTACTATCGCTCAGAACCCGTCCTTGACGGAGGTGAATGGATTTGAGCGCCTAGCAGGACTAGGACAGCTGTTGACGTTGGTGGGTAACAACAGGCTCAGCGATATCAGTGGTTTTTCCAATCTTACGTCAATAGGAGGTACCCTGACCATTTGG
>JBCCXG010000229.1:0-8680 GCA_039191945.1 Bacteroidota bacterium | reverse complement strand
ATAAAAGCCACAATCTATTTTGGAGGTGACATCGTCACTATGGAGGGACCACCCGACGGAACGGTAGAATCGGTAGTGACCATTGAGGATACTATTGCATTTACAGGAACTCAACGTGAGGCCGAATCAAGGTTTCCAAGGGCTACAAAGTTTGATTTAGAGGGAAAAGTGTTAGTCCCTGGATTCATTGACAACCATCTCCATCCGGGACTTGGAGCCGTTTTGTTGCCACTACACTGGATCACGCCTGAGGATTGGCAGTTAGCCAACAATAGAAAGGTGAAGGCCACCCTAGGCAAAGAAGACTTCTTGCGAGAAGTCCAAAGACTCGTTGATGCCTTCAAACCTGAAGATCAAATCGTCCAGATATTTGGCTACAGTCAGTTTTTCCATGGCGATATCTATAAAAAAGAGCTGGACCAGATATCGACGGAGGTACCCATCAACTTGTTCCACAGATCGTTTCATGAAAATATTTTCAATAGTGCAGCACTGGACTACTATGGTTACAATGAGGAAAATATGGATGATCCTTATGCCGATTTTGAAAAAGGTCTGGTATTAGAGAGCTTTCAAATGATCGACTTCCTATACGGGAGGTGGGTGCCTACCCTTACCTCGGACAAATGGCGTGAAGGCTTAGAAGAAGTAACGCAGCTGCTACTGCAAAATGGTATTACCAGTGTACACGGACCTGGGGGCTTTTTAGGTGCTACCCCCGAGCAAATCAATGCTACTTATCAGGTTTTCGCGAATGCATCTGCAAGAAGTTATTTCAGCTATGACGTTCGGCTGTCCTTCGAAAATGGGTATAATGGCACAATGGATTACATCCGAGAGATCGCCCAGCGTAACGACGAGCATATTGTTTTCCTAACAGATCAAATTAAACTCTTCCTCGACGGAGGTATGTTTAGTCAGCTGATGATGCTCTCCGAGCCTTACACTGATGGACACAAAGGACAGTACATCATGCATCCCAGATTGCTTTATCAACTATGGAAGCCATTTTGGGAAAATGGCATTGATGCTCATATTCACGTCAATGGTGACCAGGGTGTAGATGATTTGATCTATATCGTCAAAACACTTCAAGATAAGCACCCAAGGGAAAAGCATCGCACAGTGATTGAGCACTTTGGCGTATCTCGCCCGGAGCAGTCCTCCAAGATGAAAGAGCTTTGAGTCACTGCATCTGTAAATCCCTATTACATCCATGCGCTGGGCGAAAATTTCACTGAAACCGGGGTCGGACCCGAAAGTAGATCTCACTACTTTTCTCGATCCGCTTCATTGGCGGACAATGATATTCGGTTTAGCCTTCATTCAGATTTTCCCATGGCATCTCCCTCACCTCTATTTCTGATGTGGTGTGCCGTCAATCGATTGGGACCCAGTGGCAGGACACTCGGACCTGAAGAGAAAATATCGTCCTATCAAGCGATGAAAGCCCTGACAATAGATGCTGCATACTCCATCAAGCAAGAAAAGACGATCGGCTCAATAAAAGTGGGCAAGCAAGCAGACTTTGCGATTTTGGATCAAAACCCTTTGAAGGTTGACCCTTTGACAATAAAAAATATCCAGGTCAATTCCGTGATTTTTAATGGCATCCTACACCAAAGCAACAGCAGCGAATAACATTGTTTTTCGTGCATCATTCTAAGCTACTCAACATACCAAAAACTGATGGCACATTCGTCCAAGTAATAGGAGCAAGTCCTCAACTTCAATGAGATACTACATAAGACTACAGTTCCTGCGAATGAACCGGCTGCTGAAGGCATCGGGCTTGCACCCCGTCGTTGCTTATCTCTTAGTGGGGATGATCTTTGTCGTGGCCTCTCACCTGATCATCACTACCCTCATCGCTGGGAAGTGGATGTACATGCTGGTAGGTCTCTATCTCTTTTCACATCTGCGGAATACGGAATTGACCGTGATCCTGTTCACAAAAAAGCACTTGCTCAGCTTGCACCTCATGGAGGCAATACTCTGTGCTGTGCCCTTTGGCCTGATACTTTCAATTTATCATAGCCCGCTAGAAGGCTTGATACTTATCGCCCTTGTCTCCTGCGCCTCGTTGTTTCGGTTCAGAATAAGTGGCGGTATGACCCTTCCGACCCCTTTCCACCGGGACCCGTTTGAATTTGCCAGCGGATTCAGAAAATACTGGATAGCATTTGTGCTGTTGTACCTGCTCTATGGCATAGGGCTATTTGTGGGTAACTTCAATCTGGCTATTTTCTCTTTGGCATTGCTCTATTTGAGTTTTATGACCTTTTATGGCGAACCGGAAAATGAGTTCTTCGTTTGGGTATTTGCCATGCCTCCTAATCAGTTCCTCCTCCGAAAAATCCAGACAGTGCTACGCTATTCATTGCTTTTGACCCTGCCGTTGCTCCTGGGCGCCTACATCCAATTTCCCGAGCGGTGGATCATCATTACCCTCTTGTGCATCGTTGGCCTTTCCCTGCCGGTCATGGCGCTGCTCAACAAGTATGCGCACTACCCCCAGCAGTCGGAATTCATCCACGCTATTCTGATTGGAGCTTGTCTCGTGGTCCCGCCTCTGCTGCTATTTGTGCTTCCCTATCTGGCCCACAAGGCATTGAGCAACTTAAAAGGTCACTTGTGATTTCAATCCGAGCACTTTCAAAAACTTACGGAAAGAACACCGTTCTTAGCGGGGTTACGCTGAACATTCAGAAAGGGGAAGTGCATGGCATCGTCGGGAGAAATGGGTCGGGTAAAACGACATTTTTCAGATGCCTGGTCGATCTCGAAACTTGCAAGGGATGTGTCGAAACCAAATCGGGTCAGACACTCAAGAACATGACCGGGTACCTTCCGACCAACCCACCCATCCTATCGAAGATCACAGGCCTGGAGTACCTTAGGCTTTTGTGCGCTGCCAGACGGCTCAACTTTGATCCGGCAACTTATGAGAACATCTTCGATTTACCCTTGAACAAATACATCGAAACCTATTCCACAGGCATGGTGAAAAAGCTCGCAGTAAGCGGTATTCTGCTTCAGAGAAATGAGGTTTTCGTGTTGGACGAGCCTTTCAACGGCCTCGACTATCAAAGTTGCATCATTGTTACCGAACTGATCCGCAAAATGAAGGCTGCAGGTAAGACCCTGCTCATTTCGTCCCATTTATTCTCCACGCTGAAAGACGCTTGTGACTATATTCATTACTTCGATGGGGGCGTCATCACAAAAACGGCGGATAAGACTAGTTTTGACACCATTGAAGCCATCCTCCACAAGGAATTGATTGGAGATAAATTGAAGAATTTGAATTTTTGAAATATTAATCGCTCACCCTTTAGGCCCAAGCCTCCAGTTGACATAGGGTTACCCCGAAACTAGCCCATCCACCATTAAATCAAAGTTATGTTTAGCATCGTAAAAAAAGTCGTCCTCAGTACCCTATCTATTTTGGGAATCAATCTCGTCGCGTGGACCGTGTTTCTATTAAACCCAAACCTCTCCTACGCGAACGAAACTCAAGTTGACAACGTGACCATCTATCACAACCAAGCGTTGGAGGAAGGTACTGAGTTGATTGTACACGATGCGCTTTCAATTATCCAAAATGCCGATATCTACGATGAGCAAATGGAGCTTCATTTGTGCCTCAACGATGATAAGACATATCCGAAGCTGTATCCATTCGCCGGTGGGCTAGCGTATGCCTTTCTGGATAAAACGGTGATCTATGAATCGACGCCCAATTTTGGGAACAATAGGGTTGAATTCTCTTGGGCGGTCAACGACTATGAAGTAAGGAGGTGGAACTTGACTGCACTCTTGGCGCATGAGTTTACGCACAACTTGCAATACCATCACGACCCAAATTACTACGTTATGAGTACGCTTGGTCATCTGAATTGGAAGTTTGAAGGTCATGCAGAATATGTCTCCAGACGATTCAAAAATGACAATAGACTAAAGGAGAAAATTGAAACCTTTCTGCTCGAGGAAAAGAAAGAGCACGTTGGAATTCCAGTGTTTCTTCTTGAAGACGGCACGATACAAAATCTTGCTTACTTCAGGTACGCTCTGGTATTTCAATACCTCACGGAGGTTCAAAACTTGGATTTTGACGAGATATGTAAGCTGGATGCGCCCCTAGCTGACTTGTACGAGGAAATGATTGATTGGAGTAGGCTACAGTAGTTATTAGTAAGGACTTCGTAGTTAGATGGGGTGGCCTCAACAGTGCTGGCACCCGCACATCTGGTCGCTTCTCTTCTTTTGGTTTTTAATCATGGCACATCACAGCAGCTGCTTTTAGCGGTAAAGCAGTTGATCAGCTTATCATAGCATCTTGCCCAAAATGCATCATAGTTGCCTACAAGCACTAACCGACAAGAAAGAATACCTTGAGGAAATTGGAAAAGCACTCATTCGGGCTAATGGCAAAAAATAATATTACAAGCCTGCAGAAGCGAAAAAAGCTCACAAAAACAGTAGCGATCACATTGGCTTGTATTGTTGGGGTACGAGTACATTTTGCTCACGTTCAGACTTTGACCGCAATCACGATCTTGGTTCACCGGCAGACCAAACGGCGAAGGTGGTGGGGCAGTAAAGTAGCAAGAAAGGGCCGAACTGTGCGACAAGTCCGACTTTGGAAATACAAGACTTTTTCAGTCTAACGACGGATCAGAATCCTGAAACTAATGACAGTCTGCTGACGATGCTGATCCAAGACGCGCAAAAGGTACATCCCATCGTTGAGCTGTGACACATCCAGCACTTCCGCCTTCGAGAACCCTTTGGTTAATGGAACTCGGAGGTGTCGGTGACCCTGCATGTCATATAGCTCAGCGTATATGTCATGTGACTTCAGCTGTTCATACCGAAGTTGTACAAAATCGGTTGCGGGATTTGGAAAAACCTCCAAATTCTTAAAGTACCTTCTCAAGACACCCAGCGCCTCAATCAGTTCTACGCCAATTCCCTCTTCGTCCACGGTGGCCTCAAGTGTTAACGATTCCTGCTCCATGCTGCCCTCGTTGACATCAAACTCAATGAAAGAGGTAGTATCCATGGGTATGCCTGGATATTCGATGGTCAGTCGATAGGTACCTGAGGGTAGGTTGTTAAAAGTCACCCGCCCATCATCATCTGTTTCCTTGTAAGCCACCAGCTCAAATTCATCATTTTCAACACGTCCTCCGGTAGCCCTACGTCGCCTTCGCAAAGAACAGCCTGCCCGCTTGACCGTGCGACGCGCCTGGACCTTTGTAGAGCGACCACCGTTGACCAAATCGGCAAACTCGCTTTCCACCAGCAGCTTGACCTCCCCATCTCCATCCTCCTCCGTAAGTGGTCGCGGTCGCTGCTGCATACGTATTGAATCGCTGAACGCATCACGAAGGTTAAGAGTATCCGCCTCTTCCCAGAGGAACGTACCGGCATAATACGTAGGTAGGAGCTTGATGGAATCTACAACTCCATCTACTGTACGCAAGATGAGTGTGTCGGTGCGAATACCAACTAGGTAATCCCCCAGCACGACTTCTTCGAATACCAAGCCGCTGTTGTCAATGACGATTTGAGAAACCGTATCGAAGGGCTGCATTGGTCTTACAATTTCCATCAGCGTACCTTGACCTTCATCCAACAAAGCACGTTCCCCATTGATGTCTTGGTAAGTAGCTAGGAATTCAATATCTACTGTTGCAAGGGCAGTCTGGGGGCGGCTGGTCAAAACAAGATCCGGCACCAAAGGATTACTCACTTGTAGCGTATAGCTACCCATATTGTCATAATCAATATCTTCAATACGGTACTTTTTAGCATCAACACCGTCAATGACTCCATTGGACTGCCGACCTTCAAAGGACCACACATATTGGTTGGCTTCCCCACCGATGTCAACCCTCAACTCGACGTCGGAGTCTTTTGGTGCCCGCACCTCGATGCCTTCCTCACCGATCAATCCCTGATTTCCGTATTGGATTCCAGGTACCTGTGCATTGGGCTCTAAGTCCTCAAAGTCAAGCAAATTTCCACTCACATCAACGGAAGTCAACTCAGCAAGTGGCGATAAGTTGGGTATCCGATCAATAAGGTTATCGGATAGGTCAATGGTAGTGAGACCCGCAATGTCGGTGAGGTCATCGGGGATGAAACCTGAAAGGTTGCTACCCGCTAGATCCAATGATACCACACGCTCGTCCGAAACACCTACGCCAACCCAATTGCTAAGATCTGACTCATCCGGCCAATTTACACCATTGGTCCAGGCAGCGCCTCCGGCTGAGTCGTACAGTACCAAGAGCGCTGCGCGATCTCGCTCTGTTGAACTCACCCGTACGATGACATCTGTCGTCTTTAGCACCAAGTCAGGAAGACTAGGGTTGGTCACTTCCACATGATAAATAGCCTCATCGCTAATAGAGGTCACGTTCAAAGGGAGTGTCCCTGCATCATTCGTGATGGCCTCTCCATTGCGGAACCAGGAGTAAGTATTGTTAGTGCCCGAAACGATCCTATCGATATTGGTAGTCGTACCTACCTGTAGTAATAGGCGCACGGGTGCCAGCACCTCCAACTGAGGACTGTATACCACGTTTGCTGAAAGAGTATTGAGAGATTCCAAGGGAGCAAACTGTAGGCGATTCCCTTGTACCTTCAACGAGTCCAGCGCTGCTAGATCAGATAGATTTCCCACATCAGTGATTTCATTAGCGGACAAATCGATTTTCGTGACAAGGTCCAACCCTTCGTCAAGATCAGGAATCGTGCCTTCCAGGCGATTGCTATCCAGTTGGAGGGAGGTGACGCGCGCCTCTGTCAACGTGACGCCATGCCACTCCCTCAATCGCCCGGTGAGCCAGCTCCTATTGTTCACCCAGTCATCTCCCTTGGTGCTTACGTAGATACTGACAAGCGCCAAAGAATCGAGTACTGTGTTGGGGTCAGTAGCCGTCCGCACTGCTACGACATTAGAATAGTCCGAAATGTCTCCAGAAGCAAAAGCCGCTTTGACCCGATAGAAATAGGTCGTGGCATAGTCGAGATTCGTGACTACGGCGCTCTCTTGAGGGACCTCCAACCCGTCGTAAGGACCGGTGAATGTGCGAAAAGATGGATCTTCACTGACATCTAAGAGATAGCTTGCAACTCCCCCTCCAGGATTGCCCCAGCTAGCCTCAAATTGTGATACTGTAACGTTCTGTCCATCGCTAGCCACAGGAGCCGAAGGAAGAATCCTTAGTTCGCCTTGCGTATTGTCCACTGACCGGTTACCCGCAGGGTCCACCGCAGTAGCCACAATCTCGTAAACCCCAACGTCCAACGCTTCGATTAGATCGTCAGCAATGGACCAATTGCCATCTCCCCGATTCGTAGCAGTGTAAGACCCTCCGTCTAATTCGATCGTGATTACTGATTGTGCATCATCAATCGTCCCCGCAAGTGCAGGCGTACGATCTGCCGTAGTTATTGGAGTCACAGAGACGGAAGGATCAGTAAGATCGATCGAGAGCCCAGTAACAACGGTGGTTGCTCCGATATTTCCTGCGGGATCGGTTGCTTCCAGACTAACGTCATATTGACCTTCGGCTAAACTGGCTATTGTCCCTGCGGGTATAGTCCAAGTGCCATCCTGGTTATTATCGGCAACATACTCAGTCCCGTCAATGGTCACCCTTACGACCACATTTGGATCATCAATGGCTCCGGTAAGCGATGGTGAAGCCACGTTGGTAACGATAGCATCGAAACCAAGCTGAGGAATGGTCAAATCAATGGTTAGAACCTGTGTAAAGGTCAAGTTAGTAGGATTTCCTGCGAGGTCAGTCGCTGCGACAGCTATGTCATAAGTACCCTCGGCAAGTACCCCAATGGCATTGTCAATCAAAGTCCATGTCCCATCGTTATTGTTCGTACCGGCATACGGACTTCCATCAACGGTCAACTGTAAAGTAGTAGTTGGCTCGTCTATTGTACCATTCAGCGGGGGACGAGGATCATTGGTTACTTTAGACTCAATCGTGACCGTCGGACCGTTCGTGTCAATGACCAGCGCACCTGTGAAAGTTTCATTGGTCATGTTGCTAAGTAAATCAACCGCAATGACCGTGACGTCATAGGCACCATCACCGAGGGCGGCGATCGTATTGTCCGACACGCTCCAGGTGCTCCCGGCGTTGACACCAGGGTAGGCAACTGTATTGACTACCACATTGATTGATGCAGTCGGATCGTCAATACCACCGCTCAGCGCAGGCGTGTTGTCGCTGGTAATGAGTGGCACAATAGTGACAGTCGGTGCGACAGCGTCAATCGTGAGTTCGTTGGCCGAAGCATCTGGAGTACTATTCCCAGCGAGATCGGTACTAGTGACAGATACTTCATTCACCCCGTTCGTATTGGGGACGAATGAGCCGCTCGCAGGGCTAGTATTAGTATCTATGGTCCAATTGCCCAATCCGTCCGCTACCGTATTGAAAGTGGCACCAGCCACAACAACCGTGATGTTTGTGTTGGCTTCAGCGGTTCCAACGAGGATAGGATTTACGTCACTAGTCGTCATCGCAGTGATGACAGGGATCGTTGGTGCTGTCGTGTCCACCGTCCAAGTCTCATCGCCGGTCTGTGTATTGGTCGCCAGTACATTTGACTGAGCATCCGTAATCGTATTGTCCAAGTCATT
>JBCCXG010000228.1:0-8686 GCA_039191945.1 Bacteroidota bacterium | reverse complement strand
ATGATCCGTTGAGCAGCCCTAAGACATGGCACTGGATTGCTTAGCCGCACGGGGACAGTAGTGCAGGGCACAAGGCGGGGCGCCCCAAAGCAATGACTTAAGACTCTTTTTTGCATCTTTCGAGTCAAGAATGGCGATAGTGGCACCATGATTGCTGTAAATCCAATCCGAACTAGCGCCATCTGCCGATGAAAAAGTTTTCTTACTTTCTGTTGCCTCTGCTGGTATTGTCTGCTTGTGGCGATGAGGAGGAATTGGGCTCGGTTTTGTCCCAATCGTACTATACGGGATCCGTGCTCTCAGCAAATTATCCGTATGTCGCGGAGGGGGGTGGTATCGTTTTTCATCGGTACTTTCTGGAAGAGGGTGAACCTGAGGTGGCCGACGACGAATACTCGGAGGACTTTCTGATCCAAATTCCCGGAGAAGTGGGCAGTTCGTTCGTCCTGACTGGAGAGGAGCTGAGGCATGCGAACATTTTGTACAATCAATACTGTTTTTGTTTCCCCACTGATGTGCTTGAAATCACCGGTGGTGAAGTGCGGGGCACGAAGCTAGGAGACGAGTGGTTTCTGGAAGTCAACGTGGGCTACGAGCAGGGATACAAAAGTCCGCAGGATGGTGAAGTGGTCATCACCAATGCCGACTCGCTCATCTTTTCTGGTAGTTTTCGGGCGCGAGCGCGACCTTAATGAATTTCATTGATCGACAAACTCCGGCCCGCCAGTTGGATGGTCTCACCCACCTGCTTACCCATGAGCTGTCCCGCAATCGGAGCTGAAGCAGAAATCACGAAGTACTTGTTTTCGTCGAGCGCCACTTCTCCAAGAGAGGCGGCGATAAAATAACCGGGCCCTGAGGTAATCACGAGTCTACCAAAAACTACTTCTTTGGATACTTCACCGAGTGCCACCTGGTCCAATGCCTTTTTGAGCTTGGCGGCCTCCTCCATCTGACCGGCCAGTCGCTCCCGATCCAACTGCATCATGGCACGGCCGGTCTCGTACTTGTCGCCCGCGCTGCTCTTGGTCTCGCTATTAGCAGCGGTCTGCACTTCTTTTTCCCTTTGTCTTAGCGTGGCGATCCTTTCCTCAACAACATCCAGGCATCGGGCATGCAAGCGGCTCTTCAGTGCGGTATCCATGGCCATCTCAGAGATCAAACTTAATGCCTTGCGCCAAAGGCAGCTCGCGTGAATAGTTGATGGTGTTGGTCTGCCGCCTCATGTAGGCTTTCCAGGAATCAGAGCCTGACTCTCGTCCTCCGCCGGTCTCTTTTTCACCGCCAAATGCACCTCCGATCTCCGCACCGGACGTGCCGATGTTGACGTTAGCGATACCACAATCGGAGCCGGCATGCGACAGGAACAGCTCCGCCTCGCGCAGGTTGTTGGTCATGATAGCCGAGGAGAGTCCCTGAGGTACTGCATTTTGCATCTCGATGCCTTCTTCGACAGAGCTGCATTTGATCAGGTAGAGTATAGGCGCGAAGGTCTCGTGGCATACGATCTGATAGTCATTCTTCACCTCGTAGATCGCGGGCTTCACGTAGCAACCCGATTCGTAACCTTCGCCCGAGAGCACCTCGCCCTCGATGATGGCACGTCCCCCTTGATCGATGATCTGCGTGAGGGCTGACTTATACACGGCCACCGCATCTTGATCGATGAGCGGGCCTACGTGGTTGTTTTCGTCCAATGGATCGCCAATCCTGAGTTGCGCATAGGCATTGACCAATTTGTCCCTGACCGCATCGAAGAGCTTTTCGTGGATGATCAATCGTCGGGTAGTCGTGCATCGCTGACCGGCAGTACCGACCGCACCGAAAACTGCTCCCGGGATCACAATATCCAAATCGGCCTGATCGGAGATGATGATCGCATTGTTACCTCCTAGCTCAAGGATAGTTTTACCTAATCTCCGACCGACGGTCTCGGCCACGGCCTTGCCCATGCGGGTAGAGCCCGTCGCCGAAATGAGCGGCACCCGAGCATCCGCCGTCAATGTTTTCCCAATCTCCGCATCTCCCACGACCAGGCCACAAACTCCCGGATGAATGCCATTTCGCTCAAATACTTGCGCAGCAATGTGCTGGCAGGCGATAGCCGATAGAGGTACTTTTTCGGAAGGTTTCCAGACACAAACATTGCCACAGACCCAGGCAATCGCCGCATTCCATGACCAAACCGCCACTGGAAAGTTGAAGGCGGAGATGATGCCAACGATCCCCAGTGGATGCCATTGCTCATACATTCGGTGGCTCGGGCGCTCCGAATGCATCGTGAGACCATACAACTGTCTGGATAAGCCAACCGCGAAGTCGCAGATGTCTATCATCTCCTGCACCTCACCGAGGCCCTCTTGCAGGGACTTGCCCATTTCATAAGACACGAGCTTACCCAGGGCATCCTTTTTCTCCCGCAGCGCGTCGCCCAGCTGGCGGACGATCTCTCCACGCTTGGGTGCAGGTAAAGTCCTCCACTGGGGAAATGCCTCCTGTGCCTGGGCGATGACTTGCTCGTAGGCTGCAGCATCCGCAAGGGCTACGTGTGCAATATCTGCCCCGTCTACCGGTGATTGGGAGGCAATGGTCGCTCCACTAGATAATAGCCAATTTGCACCGTAAGCGGTGCCTAAGTTCTTTTCTGTGAGGCCTAGCTCGGACAAAAATGATCGGTCGATGTTCATGGGGAAATGTTGCTTGGTTCGAAAACTGGCGCAAAGGTACACATTTCACAGCCTATTTTGATCCAAGTCAATTACTCTTCGCAATAGGATTTCCTCTCTTAAATCGAAGTGAATCCAATGACCATTCTTTACTCTTTGCCAGCTCTCCGAATTCTGGCTATTCCTACGAAAATCAATGAAATCCCACTGGCAAGGAGGATGAAATTGAAGACGACAATATCAAGTTCCCACATGCCCTTGGTCCCAAAAAGTGTCTGCCATTTATTGAGAAACTCTTGACCTTTCTGCGGGTAGATAAAGAAACAGAGGAGAAATGCTATACCAAGCAACAGGTAAATCCACCCAAAGACAACTGCAACTCGCCTTTCGCGAATCATGATAATCGTTCATCAGAAAAGCACGCCTATAGCTGCTCTACGCAGTTTTTAGGCCTTGACGTCCAAAAACAAGGAGCATGAAACCAACTACTCCCTCGGCACATTGATGTGCGGACCGAAGAATAGCGCATTCATAAAAAGCTTGTTCGTACCGTACCAAGACCCACGGAAATTAGGGTTTTCGGCGAAAAGTATCGCTCGCCCGCTCCCTACCCTGCTCACCACGATAGGTGCTGATTTTTTCAGGAGATCATTCAAGACTTCATCGTCAATGAACCCGTCAATGTGCGGATCCGGCGTGTAGACTCCTACCGTCGAGTAGGCGTTCTTGGAAGGCGCTAACCAGACCTCGCTGTTGCGATAAACCGGCAGGGTCGCCTCCGTGTAGCCAAAAGCCACCGGGTGGGTCAAGTCCAGCGCTATTTCAAAGATGGCTCCACCCACCCGTTTCTTGCCCGTATGCTCTCTGGCATCCACATAAGGTAGTCGTGCGACTGGCCCCTTTTTCTCCTCATCTTTCGGCTTTTCTTTCTTCACGAGCTGCTCGTTCACCAGGCCCTTATTGATCGCCCAGCTCACTGCTCCTCGCTGGGCAATGAGGGTGTTGCCTGCCTCTAGCCACCGCTGTATTTTGGCAATGTCCGCAGAGTCCAGTTGACTGTAGCTACCGGAAACCATCACCAACGTGTTGTACTTACTCCAGTCGATATCGTCGAAGTTGTTGATGCGGACTTTGGTGATCGGCATGCCAATTCGCTGATCGAGCAGGTGCCAGACTTCCCCCGCTTCATAGCCACTCACGCCATCGCCGATCAGCATGATAGGCTTGCGCTCCTCAAGGGGTTGGAAGTTGCGACTCCCAAGGTCAATGCCAGAAGTGGAGTAGCCACCGTCCGTAGCATAGATGGGCACACTCCACTTATTCGATAGGTCAGATAGCATTCGGTGTAGCGAACTGGCATCCTGTTGCTGCTTGCTTACCGGGACCATCAAAGCCCCGTAACCGAAAGATTGTACGCCTTGATGGGTCGCAATCGAGAACTCCTTGAAGGCGGTCAGGACGTTTACTTCCGCAGACAGCATTGCATGTAGGACGGGCATGGCATTGTAGTGCTCCCAGGGGATCAAATAAGCGTAGTTGCTCAAAGGGAAATCCTCCACGTTGGTTGCATTACTTTCCATGGTTACTTCTGCACCTTGCGCCCCCAGGGAGTTGGTTCCAGTGTAGTCCATATTGTAGAAGTTGGCCAGTGACCAAGCAGAAGCGTCGTAGTAGACACTGTCCGTGTATTCGCTGTAGGTTTCAAAAGCACTTTGCACGATTCGGTACTGAGGTTGGGCAGTGGGCACCATAAAGGCCTGCCCTGGCTCATATCTCTTCCCTCCTGCCGTTAAGGCCTGATCCAGCTCGTAGACCTTCACCCGATGGATCAGCAGCTTGTCAATAAAAGCGCGGGTTCGGGTCTCATCCATGCCGCCAGAAAATACGTAACCTCGGATGCCCGAGCGGTTGGCGTTGGAGATGGCGGACTTGAAAAAGTCTTGCTGGTACTGGTACATCTGGTCTTTGTTCTCCACTGCCGCCCTTACCGTGGCCATCGCCGAAACGTACTGATTGCGAATCGTGAAGGCAAATGTGATGTCCCCTGTGGGTGTTTCTTGTAGATGGCCTCTGGAACTCGCCTGCTCAAAAAGCAACGCCAATGCACCCTGTAGATCGGGGTAGGAGCTGCCATAGCCGGGATAAGTGCCGTCGAACACTTCCTTGGTGAAGTAAAAGGATCCAATCTTATCCATGTCCTCCCTGAAGTATTTAGCGAAAAGCTCATTGAGGGTCGTATAGTTCTCTTTGGGCATGATGGGATCCTTACTCGCATTGTCCTTCATTGGCTCGAAAAAATAAGAGCTATTGGTGCCCATCTCATGGAAGTCTGCCACCACATTGGGATACCATTTGTGATACCAATTCAGCTTACCCCGGCTCTCGGGATGGACGGCTAGCCACCAGTCTCGGTTGAGGTCAAACCAATAGTGATTGGTTCGTCCTCGTGGCCAGGCTTCGTTGTGCTCCACGTCATCAGGATCGGAGACAAAAGGGCTTCCCTTGTGCATATTGGCCCAGTGCGTATGCCGATCTCGCCCATCTGGATTGATCGCTGGATCTATTGATATGACTCCATTCTCGCGGTACTCCCGGACCGCAGCACTCTCCGAGGCGACCAACGTGTAAGCCGCCAGCAGTGCAGACTCCGAGGTGGAAGGCTCGTTACCGTGGACACTGTACCCGAGATTTACGAAAACAGGTAGATCAGAAAAGTCGCTGACCGTCTGATCCACATCTACCACGGCAAGATGTCGCTCAAGGATCTCATCCAAATTCGAAAGGTTCTCTTCAGAAGAGATTGTCAGAGTAACCAATGGTCGATACTCGTAGGTCATACCATGCTGCTCGATAGAAGCTCGAGGAGAGAGCTCCGCCAGCTTCTCCAAATAGGCCACCATACGGTCATACCTCGTATGGTGCAGCCCAATGTCATAGCCGAGGAATTCCGCGGGCGTAGGGATTGAGGAGTCAAATGGCCCGTGATCTTTCAGGAAATAATCCTGGGCCTGTACCCAATTAGAAGAGGAAATCAGTGCTAGCGTGAGGCATAAGGAGAGCAGAGAAGTAGTCGTTCGCATGTACTAAGTAGTTGAATTTAGGTGCTTTTACTGCAAGGCTCTAAATATAGGGTATCATCCATTAGGAGCTCAACCAAGTTTTTCTAACGGTATGCTCTAGGTCTATGGAATTGGGGGCCTCGTGAAGTGAGCGCAACGTAGCCTGATCGATGCGTCAGTTTAGCATAGCTCTACTTCACGACCGGGCGCTCCACAGTAGCCTGTCTGCCCGACATAGGCAGGCTCCCCTCCCGCTGCCCGACAGTTCGCGGTGGGGACACCGCGAAAGCAACGGGGGCTACTTAGCTCCGATCCCTGGCCCGTGAATGTGCTTACTATGGACGCTATGCAACAGTCTCCTCACGAAGCCAGGAGGGGTAGAAATTTGGGAGGATGTAAATGAGGGTTCCAAGCGTAAGATTCTTATTGCCCGCACCTCCCCTTGGACCGCCCACCTAAAAAATCTTGTCGGATGCTTTAAACCTTCCGATTCCGCTATTGTCCAAGGGCCAAACAAAAGAGGAAATCATGCAAAACACCGTTGGAAAAAAATTAGCAGTGACTTTGTTGGTATTAGCCATCGCCTTTCTGGGAATCTCACAATATGCCCATGCGCAACGACGAGTGGTAGTCACAGAGACTAAAGTGGTGAGGGGACCCATTGTACGTACACTTCCCAAAAACCATGTGGTAATAACCCATCGCAACGTTCGCTACCGGTACGTCAATGGCGTCTATTATCGACCCAAAGGAAACGGTTTTGTTGTGGTAAGTGCTCCGATGGGTATCAGGGTGACTAGTCTACCCAGAACGGCCACCGTCGTGCGAGTACGCGGCAAGAGATACTACCGATATGAGGGCATCTACTATCGAAAATCAGGCAGGACTTACGAAGTAGTTAGGGTTGCCTAGTCACCGCTGAGAGGGACAACCAGGAAGCCGGCCAAAGAGGTCGGCTTTTTTTTTGAACATGAGCAGACGCTGGTGTGAGGTGGGAAAAAAGGTCAGCAGTCATCACTTCAATATCCCAGTTTTCGCCTCAAGCATCCCAATAGTTAAGATAACGTACGTATTTTTGTACAAAACTTAAGAAAATGGACGTCGTAACCATTTCAAATCTGCGCCAAAACATCAGAAGCTACTTTGAAAGAGTGGTGAACAGCCGCAACCCGCTGCTTGTCACTCGCCAAAATGGTGAAGAGGAATTAGTTATAATGAGTAAGTCGGACTATGAGCAGCTATCTGAAACACACCATTTACTCAAGAGTCCCAAGAATGCGGAGCGCCTTATGAGAGCCATAGACAACTATAACCAAGGCAACACCACCCAGCAAGACCTCATAGAATGAGGATTGAGTGGGAACTCACCGCCTGGGAAGATTATCTATACTGGCAGAAAACAGACAAGAAAATACTGAAGAGAATTAATGAATTGATCAAGCAATGCTGCCGGACGCCCTATGAAGGCATTGGGAAGCCTGAGCCATTACGAAACGAACTGGCCGGATGGTGGTCTCGCAGAATCGATCAGGAGCATCGACTGGTATACAAAGTAGAGGGAGTGCAGAATAGCCAGGTTTTGACCATCATTCAATGCCAGTACCATTATTGAGAGCGCTCGAAGGGGACGAGTCTGATTTGATAAGCCGTACTACGTCCACCACCCAATGGTGAGAGAATGCCTTGGATCACCAAATGCTGCAGATCTCTAGTTGCAGTCGCCTTCGATGTCTTGTTGATGCCCATGTACTTCCTTGCTGTCATACCGCCTCCGAAGCCAGCGGGACCCTCTTCCAGCATGCGAAGAATAGCCTTTAGCTGACGCGGGTTGAGTTCCTCTTTGACGCGATCTAGTAGACGCACTTTCGCCAAAGTGAAGTCGACAAGTTCCTCTGCTTCCTCTTGGGCCGCCATGACTACACTTTGAAAGTACTTAATCCAAGGGGTGAGTTCATTGGAACGCTGCGCCAACTTGAGGTGTTCATAATAGGCCGTTTTGTCTTTTTCGATCGTTCGCGACAGGCTAAGAATGACGGGGTGCCCCAAGACCTGCGAGAGTGCCTTCTCCGAAATGGACCTTCCGATTCTACCGTTGCCATCTTCGAAAGGGTGAATGGATTCGAAGTAGACATGGGCTATCGCAGATCGGATGACTGGTCGATGTATCTCATGAGTCCCCCCGGGCCCAGACGCATTGAACCAGTTAACAAATGACCTCATTAACTCAGGCACCATGGAAGAAGGAGGTGCTTCAAAGTGCACTGCTTCCTTGCCTATGGGACCTGAGACTACCTGCATAGGTTCATGCTGAAACCGCCATTGTCCCGCGTTGATACCCGTCGTCCCTCTCATCAAAGACTTATGCCAAGAGAAGAGCATTGACTTTGTCAAAGGTTGATCAAACGTTCTTCTTACATCCACCATCAATGCCGAAGCTCCGAGCGCCTTTTCATCGTGAACCTGCCTGAGATCCGGTTTCAAACCCAGGTTTCTTCGAATAGATGATGCAACATCTTCCCGACTAAGGAATTCGCCTTCAATCGCAGAGGTCTTGATGGCTTCTGATACCATCACTTCGACAATCGTCTCATCTCTTGATTCAGCGGACATGCCTTCAACAATACCACTCAATCGTCCGGCTCGCCGCTCAAAATCAATAGAGTTATCAATTTTCGATCCGTCGTATTTGAAGTGAGGCCAATCTGGTAATTGCCAATTGTACATGAGTTGAGCCAAATAAGTATTCTATTCGGCTCAAATATATTACTTTTTTGAGCCGAATAGTGCTTCTATTCGGCTCATCCAAGAATACACCCTCGTTGTGCCTTTGGAGTCGCTTCTCTGGGTCGCTTGAGGAGCCAACGTTAGACATCCGATGACCCTGAGTATATGATGTAGAGGTAGTACACTGATTCGAACAAAAAAAGCCCGGCATTACCAGGCTTTTAAGCTCCTCCTCTT
>JBCCXG010000227.1:0-8709 GCA_039191945.1 Bacteroidota bacterium | reverse complement strand
TGCACAGGCAGAGGACCAATGAGCAAAGTAAGAGGCATTTCCAAGGCGATCTCATTGTCACAACACAAGAGCATTCATGGCCTTGAATCTAACCAACCTCGACCTAAAAACACAGACTGGGATGACAGGAGGATGGCTAGCTTCCTCAGATCGCATTGAAGGCCAGTTAGCCGGTATACCGAAAAAGACACTTATTTCTATGATCAAGCTGACCCATTTGATGCCCTAGAGGACCTCAAACTCCAACCCATGGTGGCAACTCCCAAAAGGATGAGAGGAATACTTAAGATCTGACCCATATTGAGGAAAAGGTTTGCCTCAAACTCTACCTGGTTTTCTTTCAAATACTCAATCAGAAACCTCTGGAAGAAAATCGACAGCATCCCCAAACCAAAAAGGAAGCCATGATAACCTGCAAACCTGTTGGATCTCCAAACCCAATAGAGCACCCAACTTGTGGCAAAGTAGAAGATCGCCTCATAGAGCTGGGTAGGGTGTCTGGGGGTTTGATCGACGCGCAGAAAGACAAATGCCCAGGGCACTTGAGTCGGGATCCCGATGATCTCAGAATTGAGCAGGTTTCCCAAACGAATAAAGCCACCCAAAGCGACACCTCCGATCGTCAACCTATCTAACATCCACCAATAGTCTGTTTTGGACTTGCGGTGATAGAGGTAAAGCGCCAATAGGGCCCCGAGGATGCCTCCATGACTGGCTAATCCCGCTAATCCAGTGAACCGAAACGATGGTTCCCAACTGATCGGGAGTATTTCGATGGGGTGATGGTAGTAATAGACGGGATCATAAAACAAAATATGGCCAAGTCGAGCACCAACGATAGCGCCGATCATCACATAGGTTGCGAGCTTCTCGAGTTCGGATACAGGTACCTCTTCTCTATGATAAATAGATTGTACAATTCGATAACCAAGCAGCAGCCCCAAAGCCCAGCAGAGTCCATACCAGCGTAAGTAGTCGACAGCTGGAAACACGCGAGGATCAATATCCCAAACAATGGCTGCAATCATCCCGCCTGGCAGCAAATCGTCAGCAGGACGAAAACAATCAGGCTCGTAATGACACCTCGCCAGCTGATGTGGTTCGAATCATCCTCAATCAGCGCAAGGATCTCACCAGCATCGAGCTCTTGCATAGAGTGGTAGCATTTGAGTTGTTGCCAGGCCGGCTTAAGGTCTTCGAGATGCATGTGACTTGTGATAATATTGTGATTTGAGTTTCGATTTCAAGCGATTGAAACGTGTACTGACGTTACTGTCCGAAATACCCATGATTTGAGCGATTTCCTTGTGTTGGTATCCTTCGAGATGCAGGATGACCACCGCCTTATCCAAAGGCTGCAATGATGCAATGATCATCCTCAGTAGCTCAATATGGCTATCGGCCACACCCACCTCAATATTGGGGTTCGTCGCAAGCGGCTCGGTGTCGATGCGGTGCTTGTCCCTCCGAATTTTGGTAAGCAGCGTGTTCAATGCAATTCGATAAATCCAAGTATTGATTTTTGCCTCCCCACGGAACGACCCGAATGACTTCCACAATTGCAGTATGATGTCCTGGTGAGCATCTTTTTGATCCTCCGGTTCAGCATAGTAAAGCCGACAAAGGCTTCTGATCGTGCCCTTGTTAGCATTGACGACTTGGATGAAGTGTTGCTTGCTTATATCCATTCGGTGCAACCGTGTTTACGGTATTAGTCGTACTTGGCGCAGGAAATGTCACAGACTTCGCGATTTTTTTTTAAAAAAAGGAACAGGAACTTCTTCCCAGGGCAAGGACCTACGATCTTCTAAGGTCCAAAGTCCACTCATGCTCTTCGTCCATCACTTAGCTTCCAGCTCTGACCTTAGTCCCAAAAGTGTTTGGTAGGGAAGTTCTGCTATTGAGGCATTGGCGAGCCATGCTGGAACACTTGCGCCCGGTTCGGAATGAAAAACGTAGGTGATCGTGGTCTCTTTATCGATTGTAGCCAACAATAGATAACCTTTTGCTACTTGCATCCTCACAATTCCCTTATTGTCGGGTAAATGATGCGGTAGTCCTTCCAGGCTTACTTTGGTCACCGCTTGGTTCGATGTATCAATGGACATCCGATACACCATATCTCGGTTCTTGTAAGGCCAGGGAAAGACAGTTTCGACATAGTTGTACTGCACATTTCCTTGCCGCTCTAGCAATTGAGAGGTTTTGGTGAAGCCATACCATTCCTCGTAGCGATCTGCGTCCCTCAGCACTCCCAGGATATCTTCAGCGGAAACTTGTAGCACTGTGACGGCTTTGAAGGACTTGAAATCAGAATCCAACTCTCTTCTGGTGTAGACCTGAATGTCATTCTCGTCCTTGTCCAGGGTCCAAGCTCCTTGCGCGCTGCAAAGACATGAGCCCTCAATCATAATAACAAAAGATAACAAAAAGTATTTTCGAGCCATCGTTGATTCAAATGATTGGGTGCTTCGCAGCATGTATCCTGTAGAAGTAATAGAGAAACAGGAGGGCAAAAACAAAATCACCGACAATGACCACAAAGACAATGGGTCCGGCAATGTCGGATAAATAGAACTTCAGCAGCGAAATAGCGAAACCGATCTTTCCGATCCCTCCAACCACGACGATACCCGTATGCCGTAGAGGATCGTACGCCACAATCGAATAACCAAAAAAGTAGACGAGCGTGGTTCCCCAAGCGCCTTGATATATGGCGAAGTACAACGGGTCAGTTAATTCGCGGTCAAAGAAACCTTGAAAGGTATAGGCTGTATTGAAGTAGCCAAAAACCGCTCCAATGAGGTTCCACAGAGCCGAAATACTGAATAGGAGTCTAAAAAATGCAACTTCTTTGTTTGCCATGAGATCAGATCTTTTGTTAATCCTCATGGCAAAGGAGGGCCAACGAAGGACCAAATGCATTTACCTATGTAAAGGAATGGCTCGCTACTCCGCGAGTTTGCTCCTTATCCTGCTCAATTGGGTTGGACTGATCCCCAGATAGGCGGCGATATGGTACTGTGGGATTTGCAGCTCTATGCCGGGATACTCTTCCCGAAGAATCAGATAACGTTTATCTGCGTCCAATAGGGCCATTTCGATTTCCTTCTTCTCATTGCTCAAAAAGAAGTTTTCGGCGATAGTCCTCCTCAGGCGCTCGATTTCATAATTGCCCGCTGACAATTCTTCAATCCTTCGAAAGGAAGCCCTCCAGATTTTGCAATCCGTGAGTGCCTGCTGGGCAACTTCATTTTTTTGCTTGCTGATCAGCGAAGCGTAAGAACCGATGATTGATGGAGCAGCAAAGAAAGTTTTATTGTATTCTTTGCCCTCACTATTGATGTAATAGGCCCGGACGATTCCTGCCTCTAAGAAGGCAATTTCTCGAGCGAACTGTCCTTTTTTGATGAAGTAATGTCCCTTTGGGAGCTCATCTGCCGAAAAGACACTACTTATCAAACGCAGCATCTCCTCGGAGAGCGGCATGATGCTGGTAAAGAACGCGAGGATTTTTTCCAATGCTTAAGGGCTAAGAATCTCCGTCGACCTTAGCGATTTGGCATCTGGCCTGGGAGCGATAATCCTTGGGAAAATAGTGAAACTCAGAAAAACCGCAACCATCGATTCAAATGATCTGAATTAAAATATTTGGTTTCATTTATTTTATGTTATCTATTGTATTCTCTATGGACAGGGCCAAGAGTATTTCCATCATCGCACCCAATGCAATCAAAGTTGAGTGTCGATTATCAAAAAGAAGCCATTCGTATTTCTTAGACACTAGGTAGTATTCAAATCCATACATATGAGTGAGTAGCCGTTGAATCGACAATATTCTTCCCTCAAAAAGCCAAAATTTGGTCGCGTCATTTCTTGTGTCGCATCCGACGAACCACACTTTCTCCTCCTCTGGTATGAGACGATGCAAATGGTTCATTGCATCATCTTTGAGAAACCATCGTGAACTGTGCGGTTCCTTAAAGTTTTCCCGCCACCAGTTGAACTTGATGTTGCTGTTCTTCTTGACAATGAAGCGAGATTCAATCTTCTTCATGATACTTGGCCATTCGTAAATGCTCACCGAATCAAAGTCCTCCGCCTGGATTTCCAGTGCGCTAGCAACTTTAAGAAGTCGTTCTTTGAGTCTCACCATCAACTACTGGTCCTCGGGCCTGGTGCCCATGATCTGAGAAACGGTTGCTTTTTTGGCCCTTTTCTCAATCTCTTCGACCGATTGATAAAACGGGAATTGGATACCCTGATGAATTTGTCCGTCGCGATCGATAAAAGCATAGCTGGCTCCACCATTGCAAAAGGTTGATATGTCCCTATCGGTAAACTGATGTAGTATCGAATCCTGTCCTTCTACGGGCAAAAAGAAGTGATTGGATTTCCAATCATTATCAATCACCCTCGCCGCCCATACTTTCTTGTTTACTTGCTCGTCAATACAGATAGTGATGAGATTGACCTCTTCTTGGCTAGATGCCTCAAAGGATTTAATGGCAGGAACCAAATCGATAATGGATGCTCCCGCAAACTTCGCAGACCAAAAGACAATCAGCAACGGCTCGTTTTCATAGCTTTCCAGTAAGGCATTGAAACTGTGCTCATCCAATTCCAGATCATTGTCATTCAACCCATACTCTGCATTATCCAGACCTTCTTCCAACAGCGTTTTGAACTCATCGAGTCTTCGCAAGTACTTATTAGAGCGGTTTTCCACGCTAATCCTATGGTAGGCCGATTCATAATCATTGCCTAAGGTCATCGTCCACGCTGCTAAATCTGCGTAGTATTTATTGTTGATCTCCTCGTTGAAGTTGGTCTGCATGTAGGTTGCGATCCAGTCGAAGTAATCGGTATCATAGAGGAAGGATCTCCAGTTACCGTACGTCACCTTGGCTTCACTTCGCCTGCTCACGTCGCGCACGTACCCCATTTGCACCATGCTATGCAGGTCGTTGGCCAAGTGCCAATCGTTGATGTTCGTCAATTTTTGGTATGTGTCTGGGTGTAAATACTGAAAAGCGTCATGATCAAAATCAATGGCAAGCGTATCGAAACGCTCATCACCGGCCTTTTGAGAAATGAAACTAGTCAGCAAGGAGTGTCTTTGGAAATGGATCCGGTTGGAAAGAAAACGATACTCTCTTTCAGAAAGCGGAGTTTCGTCAATGATCCTTTGGATTTTGGACTTATTCTGAGCATCGAGGATCACCTCAGCATTGGCCTCTCTCAGATAAATCGCCTCTAATAGTGCTTCTTGCTGCGCGATTACCCTGGAGCTATGATCGCCGAATTCGCTCAAGGTATGCTGTGACTCCAGATCAAAATTGTCGTACCCAAACTGGGATAGATTGAGGGTGTTGACCTTGCCCGCACCCTTGCCTGTTGCGAAGAGGGATGGTCGAGGCTTTTCGATGTCAAAATCCAGGTGAATGTTATCGCCTTTGAACAGCACCAATAGTATGGCATTATCTCTAAATTCTAAGGTGTAGTTCGCGGCATCGGTCAGGTGCTGGGAGCTGAATTCGAACCTGCCCTCCGCGTCGATGAAAGAATGGACCGGTTTGAAATTGTCGAAGTTCAAATTTCCTCTCAGTCGAGGCGCATATGCCAGACGAATGTATTCTTGCCCTGCATTTTTGGCATATCCCTGTATTTCAATACCGGTCTCAGAATCTGAATCGCACCCCACGAACAACAGGCTGAGGAAAAAAAGTGAAAAGATCTGTTTCATCTCAAAAGTTGGGTTTTTTGATGGGTAAAAATCTTTGTCAACCGTCACGTTGGCGAGCATTTGCCAACACTAAATAACTAATACAAAATAGGGCAATCCTAGCGGATAAGCAACCATCAAAGCGTAGGATTTTTGTCATGGAAGCCAAAGAACCCGTTACTACCGTTTTTTTCTTGGCGGCTTACTGTTCTATCTAGAAAGTACCAACCTACGCTCCTCTATCGGCTTATACACCAGAAGGTCAACTGCCGAAGACGGGCTCACCTTCTCTTCACCGGATTTGGATATGAATGTGATCATCGTGCCGTACGGCTTGACAGCCATGGAATCGAACATTGCCAAATCGATGCAACCGCCATCGATCTTTCAAGTGAGGTTCAATGAAGATCTTCGAAGTTTCCTCATCCTGGGCCAAGCGTTTGATGAGTGCTCTTGTCCGTTGGACATCTAGTTCATATTCGACCTTTTGCCATTGCGGTACTATCGAAGACATAAAGCCGTACTGCCAATACCCTCTATCGGCGCAGATTTGAGGGTAGCTCTCCTCCCCCTTCGCAGGATCTTCATAAACTCCGTAGCCAATAAAGCTGGGCGCACGGTTCGTTCTCTCACCTTCTCGATGGTAGTAAAAAGCAAGATCGATTTTTCGTCCGTCGCTATGGCTCAAATGGGGCAAAAGAGGGAAACCGTCTAGAAATGGGAAGTTGGCGTCGAGGTAGTTGGTTTTGGTCCCTTCAAATCTTTGACTCATTTCATCAGCTATTCTTTGAATCTGCACTTTTAGTTGTGGTTTCACATAGTGTCGATTCAACAAACACGTTCCAAAATTTAAAGGCCTCAAGTTTCCGGAAAGCGGTAGAGCCGTCCGACCAAACATCGGGGCAAGTAATGGAAAAATCGCAAAAGTCGCCAATAGGTAAACCCCAAGGAAACTGACAATCCGCCTACCTGAAGTCCAAGCCCGGCTATTTCCCCAAAGCAACACTAACACATAAATAACGCCACCCACTTGGGTCATTGCCGTGAAAAGGATGAAAATGATTATCTGGAACAGTAGCCGAAAGATTTTCAAAGTCTCACAATTATGTGTGAAAAGCGGACTGACATCCTCTATTTGTGAGTAAGTTGTTTCCAGCACCTATCCTTTCATAGGGGTCGAGCACTTTACTTCTTCTTTTTGAATTTCAAGAACCTGCGGGATAGGACAGCGGCGCCAACGGCAATCAGTAGAAATGGCCAAATTGTTATCAATCCAACGAAAAAGCTCAAAAACCCCTGCCAGCCTTGGTCCAAGGCCCTAACAATTCTCGCTCCAAATCCTTTCCGATTGGACCTACCGTAGACATATGGTAGTTCTTCGTAAAACGAGAGGTTAATCGTACTCAAACGTACTTGTTTGCTGAGGTAATTGAACTGCCCTTGCAATCCTTCTATTTCCGTCCTTACTTCATTGAGCTTCTTCTCTATTTCGAGAAGGTCTTCTATTTTTGAGGCCTTCCCAAGTAATTCCAGATAGCGTTGTTCTAGCGCCTTTCTATTCTTAATTCTCGTTACCAGATCATAATAGCGCTGGGTAACGTCCTCCACATTCGAATAGCGATTGTCTAATCGAGCACCAAGGCCAGACAGTGATTCGAACAAAGTATCATAGGTTTCCGCCGGCACCCGAATGGTGATATAGCACTCAATGCGACTACTCGTTTTTGATTGCCGCTCATTTTCAATGTAAGCTTGGTACTTTGTCAGGACTTCTCTGATACTCTTGAGATCCTCATCAATGTCCTTGGACTCGAAATCAATGCCACCGGTCTTGATCACCTGTTTGGTGATTTCGGTCTCAATGGACTGTTCAGATGAAGTCTTCGGTTGCATGGTAGCCGGAACTTCCAAGATTGCTTCTAGATCACTACTGGCATAACCCAAGCTATCGCTTGAACTTTCACAGCCTAAAAAGGCGGCAATCAAAATGAATGGTGCGATTCTAAGGAGAGACATCAAAAGACAAGATCATTCCTGCGTATTTAACGGAGGACTACGGACAAATAGTACAGCAACTGGTTGTCGTCGATGAACCCATCTCTAGTAAACACAATGTATGTAGGAAAATCATAATTCATAAAGAGCAAATGATCCATCTTTCGCCCAGATCCACTAAGTTCCCCTGTGCCAAATGAAAAAACGCAGCCCAACGTCGGCCTACGGCGGTCGATGGGACTAACGGGACTGGTCGCCACCGGCGTCTGCTCCATGATGGGAGCCTCCATCTACATCGTTCCTTTTATGATCCACCGAAGTGTACCGGGCATCGGACCTTATGTACTAGCTGCGTGGTTGTTTGCGGTGCTGCCGGCCTTACTTGCTGCGCTGGCCTATGCCTCCCTTGCCTCCGCCATGCCCCGTGCTGGTGGGAGTTACATCTACGCGAGTCGGGCGCTCAATCCGTATCTAGGATTCGTGGCCAGTTTCTCACAGTGGTTTGGACTCTGTATGGCGATAGGTGTCGTCTCGTACGTGATCGTACCATTTCTCAGAGACATGTTTGCCGCTGGCGGCCTTGAGGCTTGGGCGGCTGCCTTGGATACCGGACCCCTACGACTGGGGCTGTCGCTGGCTTTCCTCTGGACATTCGTGTGGGTCAACCTTCGGGGCATCAGCCTGTACGAGCGAACCTTGATCCCACTGATGGGGCTAATGTTTGGACTGGGCGCCATCGTGATTGTGGCTGGGTTTGGATTTGATCACGCTGACTTTGGAGCCGCGATCGGAGTTGATGGTGCAGTGTCTGTCACCGACCCCAAGCCGTTCGACCTGACGACTTTCTTCGCGGCGGGTGCGATTCTCTTCACAAGCTTCATTGGCTTTGACTCCATCGCACAAGCAGGTGGCGAGGCACGTAATCCTACTAAGCTTCTGCCCCGCGCCATTATCCTGGCCGTGCTCATCGTGATGACCTTCGACTTCCT
>JBCCXG010000226.1:0-8721 GCA_039191945.1 Bacteroidota bacterium | reverse complement strand
GGTAGTTTCTCTCCCGACGAATCCAAACTACTGGTCTCCAGCAATGAGACGGGCATCTACAATGTGCGGGAAATAGACTTGAGCACCGGAGAGAGTACGGCACTGACCAACTCCACGGAGGAATCCTACTTTGCCCAGTCTTATCTTCCGAATGACGATCGATTCATATTCACCTACGACGAAGGGGGAAATGAGCAATTCCAGCTGCACCTTTCAACCGGCGATGGGAGCTCAAGAAATCTTACCCCCGGTGATAGCATCAAAAATGGCTTTTACGGGTGGAGTCGTGATGAGGGAAGTATGTTTTATGGCTCAAACCGCAGAGACCCACGATTCATGGATGTCTATGAGCTGGCCATTTCACAGTTTGATTCAGAAAATCCCATCGGTGAGATGATCTACCAAAACAACGACGGATTGGATGTCTCGGAGATCTCGCCCGACAAGAACTATTTTGTATTGACGCAGGCCATTACAACGTCAGACGACAAGATGTATCTCTACAATCGGCAAACTGGCGAAAGTACCGACATCAGTGAACACGAAGGTGAGGCTAAGTACAGTCCCCAGTTCTTCAGTCTGGATAATCAATACCTCTACTATACGACGAATGAGAACTCGAATTTTACCTATTTGGCGCGACGAAACCTATCATCAGGTGAGGTGGAGACTGTCTTCGAAGCCGACTGGAATGTAAGCTATGCCTACGACTCCTGGACGGAGAAATATCGGGTGATCGGGATCAACGAGGACGCAAAGACCCGCGTTCGAGTCTTCGATCAGAAAAGTGGCAAAGAAGTGCAAATGCCGGATATGGGCGGTGCCAGTGTGTCCTCCGTCAACATCTCGAAGAGTGAAAAGTTAGCGAAGCTTTCAGTCAGTAGCTCCGCATCACCATCAAACATGTACCTGTACAGTTTTGAGTCTGGCGAGCTGAAGCAACTGACCCATACGCTCAATGCTGAGATCAACGGTGGCGACCTCGTGGAAGGCACGGTGGTACGATACAAATCATTTGATGGGCTGGAAATCCCGGCGATTTATTATCAACCCAAATCTGCTAGTGCTGACAACCCCGCCCCGGCTCTTGTATGGGTGCATGGAGGGCCTGGAGGCCAGTCTCGCTTGTCATACTTTGCGCTGATCCAATACCTGGTCAATCATGGCTATGCCATTCTCGCGGTCAATAACCGTGGGAGCAGTGGTTATGGCAAGGAGTTTTTCCAAATGGATGATCAAAACCACGGCGAAAAGGACCTAAAGGACTGTATCGCCGGTAAAGACTTCCTAGCGTCTACGGGGGTGATTGACATGGATAAAGTGGGCATCATCGGTGGATCGTATGGAGGTTACATGGTCATGGCTGCATTGACCTTCGAGCCCGAGGCTTTTGAAGTCGGAGTGAACATTTTTGGGGTTACCAACTGGATCAGAACCTTACGATCGATCCCTCCACACTGGGAGAGCTTCAAGAATGCACTCTACCAAGAAATGGGGGACCCTTATAGCGAGGACTCAGTCCGTCTGTACAACATCTCTCCACTCTTCCACGCGAAAAACGTGACTAAGCCTCTCATGGTACTCCAAGGGTCAAACGACATCAGAGTGCTTCAGGTAGAGTCCGACGAAATCGTGGAAGCAGTCCGGGCCAACGGCGTACCAGTAGAATACGTGATCTTCGACGATGAGGGACATGGATTCCGCAAAAAGGAAAACGAAATCGAAGGCTACGGCCAAATCAAGGAGTTTTTGGATAAGTACCTAAAGGGAGGAACAGAGGTGACCGCAAGCCTCTGAGCGACCTTCCATATTTTCTCGGTTATTCACGTTTCTTTGCCTCATGCCTTACTCGCAATCTGAAATCGATGTTTTCGTCAGTAAACTACTCGAGATACAAAGGCATCAGTCATCCAGTGGGCTCAGCCGGGAGGATCGCAAGGAACTGGCCATGGGTATCGGGGTATCTGAAGCCGACTGGCTGGAGTTCGAAAACGACTTCGATGGTTACATTCAAAGAGGTCACACCTTCCGTCAGGGGGGCAATGACGATGACGCCATTACCGAGTACACGGCGGCCTTTATCATAGACCCGTACCATGAGGAACTGCTGTCGGGACTAACCCGTGCTCACGCGAGAAGATATCGTCATCAACGGCTGGAAGCAGACAAGGAAGCGGCCAAACGATATGCCAGGCGCCTTTTAGAGATCAACCCTAAGAATCAGCGCGCAGCATCAATCATCAATGAGTTGAAGGATTCCGGTAGTTATCCTATGGTCGTACTGGTGGCGACTTTTCTAGGTGCTGGCATTGGTATCGTTCTGGGCTTTGCGATGCGTAGGATTGGACTGGGCGTGGTCATCGGTGCTGCTGCCGGATTGGCGGTGGGGTTATTGATCAGCCAACTCAGAAAGCACCGATTGTCCAAAATGTGAAGTCAGTGCTGGCTAAGATGCTTGCATCTTTGATATGCTCGGTTACAAGCTTACAATTTGCGCTTGCTTGTTTAGGATCCGAGCGTGCAACTCCGATTTAGAAGCTTCCTATCTTTGTAGTGTTGTCAACAACAAGCTTAGTACCCACCAAAACGCCGCTGACAACACCGGCCGTGCCGGAATGAGATCTTGATCCATACAGGTACTCACCCGCGCCTATCCACTCTCTCTGATAGATCTGCATGATTACAGCAGATTGGGTTGAGTTTAGAAATCCGTAACTTTCAGTAAAGCCAACCCAAGATGAAAACGGCACTCCAAATCTTCCGTTACTTTCTATTTGCCTTACTCGTCCTATCCGCCATCCTCATCGTGCCAAGCCTCAAGCGCGACTTATCCGTCGATGATTTGAAATCCCGATACGCTGACGAAAGGTCGCACTTTGTAGACATGAATGGAATGCAGGTCCACTATCGTGACGAAGGATCTGGAACTCCCCTTGTGCTGCTCCATGGGACAGGTGCCTCGCTTCATTCCTGGGAAGGATGGGCGGCGCAGCTCAAGCCGTCCTTTCGTGTCATCAGCGTAGACCTACCTGGTTTTGGATTGACTGGACCTGACCATGGTGCCAGTTACGACATCGACTACTACTCAAAGTTTCTGACCGAGTTCTTTGCCAGACTCAATATCGACGCGGCCATTCTAGGTGGAAACTCTTTGGGCGGGTACATCGCGTGGTATTTCGCCGCCCAGGCACCCGAAAAAGTCAGATCTCTCCTACTGATCGACCCCGCCGGTATCAACAACAGTGAGTGGGAGCCCCTCGTCCTGACACTAGCCAGGACCCCGATCGTGAACGGCATCCTACGCTACGCGACGCCTCGATCCTTTGTGCGGAGCAATCTCCTGGAAGTCTACCACGATGATACAAAAGTGACAGACGAGCTCGTGGAGCGGTATTACTCAATGGCCCTAAGAGAGGGTAACCGGGAAGCTTTTATCCAGCGAGCCCACGCTCAAATGGCCGTCGACCATAAGTCCTTGCTCCGGTCGATCCCATCGCCGACATTGATCCTTTGGGGTGCCGAGGACGCATGGGTTCCACCCGATCTAGGTTCGGACTTTCAGGAGCTTATTCCCACGTCGGAGTTAGTCATCTTGCCCGATATGGGTCATATCCCCATGGAAGAGTCCCCAGAGGAAAGTGCCCAGATTGTCATGGACTTCCTGCGACAACAAGGTGAGTGGATCAGTCTGTGGAACGGTCGAGACCTGCGCGGATGGGAGACCTACCTAGACACTCCCTATCAACGAAAAAAAAACGAGAATGGTAAAGCAGTTGAACCCTATGGCATCAATAACGATCCAGACGGGGTGATGGGCGTCGTCGACCTGGAAGACGGTCCGGCTATCCGAATCTCAGGCATCGCCTGGGGTACCCTGCATACGCTTGCTACCTATGGTAACTATCATCTCCAACTCAAGGTCCGCTGGGGAACCGGTATGCATGCGCCTCGCGCCGATGGTCCCAGGGACAGCGGGTTGCTCTACCACGGGTTTGGCGCCCCTGGAGCGCACAATCCATGGATGGCTTCACAAGAGCTGCAAATTCAAGAAGGCGATATGGGTGACTATTGGCCCACGGGAGATGTAGAGATCGACGTACCTTCTCGAAGGTATGATAAGGGTTACTACTTGTATGATGAAAACGCCCCGCGAAGAACTTACTACTTCGCAGATTACAACTCTTCTCTTCCAGAAGGAAACATGACGGAGCGTCGGGTACTCAAGGGTTTCGACGCAGAGCGTGCACATGGTGAATGGAACGATATCGAACTGGTCACTTTGGCCGACTCCGGCATCCACATTGTTAATAACCAGGTAGTGATGCGCCTTTATCGCTCCAGATTTGCCAGTAGTCAAGCGCCACTTACCTCAGGTCGCATTGCCCTACAGTCAGAAGGAGCTGAAGTTTACTTCAAAGACATCCGGCTCCGCTCTATCGATAAAATCCCCTCTCACCTTCGATAAGTCCATGCTGAAAAAGAAGATACTCGGTGCACTGTTCATCATTCTGTTTTGGATGTTTGGGGTGCTATTTCTGACGCTCTTCTCTATGCTCACCATCAGAGGCTATCTCGAAGTTGCCGGTGTCGACCCGAAGGGAGTTGGGGAACAATGGACGAATTATTGGCTATCCCCCAGCCAATTCATTGAGGCAATTCTATTTGGAATCTTCTTCGGAATACTATTTGTCGCGGTCAATGAACTTTCTGACCGCTTCCAATGGGATAGATGGTCCTTCTCCAAGGTCATCGTAGCCAAATCCATTCTATATACGGTGGGTTTTGTCGCTACTTTTCTCATCATCTATTCCATCATCGAGTACCTCGGGTTTTTCCCACCAGAAATCTTGGACTACGTCGCGATGATCGCCTGGGGGCCCCTGGTTGCTTTGATATTTGTTTATATGCTGTTCAACATCAGTCTCCTCAACTACATTATCCAGACTCATCGAAAGGTGGGTGACTTTAGCTTGGTCAGCTTTCTCACGGGTAAGTATCGGGAGCCTGTGGTTGAAAACCGTATCTTCATGTTCATAGATTTGAGATCGTCTACGATGCTTGCCGAAACCCTCGGAAGCGTGAAGTACAGCCGCCTTCTTAGGGACTGCTTTCAAGACCTGAATACAATCGTAAGTAGATATCCTGTGGAGATCTATCAATACGTGGGGGACGAGGCGGTCCTGACTGCAGCTTGGAAGGCTGACTCCGTCAACAACATGGTTGAGTTGTTCTTTGACTACAGACTTCAACTCCTACGTCGACAAAGTCACTACGAGACCCGCTATGCACATGCCCCTTACTTCAAGGCAGCTGTCCACGGCGGTGAGGTCACGACTACAGAAGTAGGCACCTTGCGACGCCACATAGCTTTTCACGGAGATGTAGTCAATACGACCTCGAGGATGCAGCACCTCTGCAATGAGTTGGGCGAAGTGTTGCTGATGTCGGAGGAGGTGTTCGCGACACTGCAACCCTCCACTCCGCACGCCCCTGAGTTCAAAGGTCGGTTCGAACTAACAGGCAAAAAAGAACCGACTGCTATCGTCTCCATTCGGCAGGTCCCAGCATAAAACCCCTATACTCACCCGCCTACTCAACCGGTGAATCAGGCTTTGCTGACCGTTAATATCACGATTCCATCAGAAAAAGACGATCTCCTCTCCGTAAGAGAGGTACCACCAAAATCTACACGAACTCAAAGCTATGTCATCAAAGTCTCATTCCTTCACCCTCGTTGGTGCTGTCACCAGCAACCTAAGCAGCTACCCAACACCGGTGACAACTCCGGCAGTTGCAGAAAAATCTACATATAGTCAAAGCTAATGTCATCAAAGTCCTATTCGTTACATTTGCACTCCAAACGACCTAGAGGTGACTGAACTGGATGCATGACCAGGGACTTTGAACCATTTCTGAAAAAACTACACGCAAGGCGCTTCGATGAGCTGCAAAAACAGGTCTACCTGTCCGACGCGTTTCTGAGGAGTAGCTTCGAGCCACACATGAAGTATGTGCTGGAATGCATGCAACCTATACCTGACCGATACAGCGAGCGCCTATATCATACCAGCCAACGCATCACGGATAAGTTGGAAAGAGACCTGTCTGAGAGAACGATAGAGGCCGACTTTCGGTACCAGGGTCCTCGCCAAACTGGTACAGAAGTATATCTGTACGGGGACATCCAGGTCATGGTCATCTTGCCACCCACTGCGGAGACCGAAGCGGAGCTCGCGGTAAGGCTGCTTGGTTCGCAAATAGAGGCCCTATGTGCGGGAAGCAGCCTATTCAGGACGGTAGCATACGACCAAAATGCGGCGGTACAAGTCACAACGTCTAAGAAGCCTCGCTCCCAAATTGACATCCTTCCCTGCATCTGGATTGATACAAAGAGTTACAAGGATCGGAGCAAAGAGATCACAAGAGGCATCGCCGAATTTGACTTTGTGGAAGATGTGCGTAAAAGTTACTTGCCCTTTCGTAACATGGCCCGCATCAACCGGTTGGACAAGCGGGTAAAGGGCAATCTAAAACGCCTCTCCCGCCTTCTGCGTTCGTTGCAACTTGACGCTAGGGAATCCATCAACCTATCCTCCTACGAGCTCACCTGTGCTCTGTACAATATGCCGGAAAAAAGGCTTCGAATCGAGCCAAGATATATCCTGAGCTTACTACCCGTCATCAGCGAGTACCTCGACCAACTGGCTCGCTACGGGATGTTTCGCAAGGTGATGTCTCCCAGCAAGAAGGAACTGATCTTTGGTCATGACGAAAGTAAGGGTGGGGAGCTCTTGAAGCTGAAGAGCATCTTGGACGACACCATCATCGACCTGCAAGATGAGTTGCGACCGCTCAATAAGGACTTGACCAATGGATTTCCCTACGAATAACCTAGCGGACAAGAAATCGCGCCACGCACTCGCCAACCTTTGTCGGTGACTCAAAAGGCACCAAATGCCCGCCTTGCACCTCTTTAAATTCTGCCTCGCCTTGGATACGCTGCCACTTCTCCCATGATCTCGGAGAGATCACATCAGAATCAGTGCCTCGAATGGCCAAGGTCGGATGGGTCATCTTAGATAAACCGTCCCAGGGGCTCTGTAGTGAGGCATACACATGGGACTCCCACTCTTTTGGGTACCGAAGCCTGACGGTACCATCCTCAATGCCCTTGTGTGTGTGGGTTACATAGTCCATCAATACATCATCCGGAATCTTGGCAAAGACACGCTTGGGGCGAATGTAATCAAAGAAAGCCCTGTCAGTGGGCCACCGATCTGTACGCTTCTCGGCCACTCTAGAGGGAGGTACCACCTTCTTCCTTAGATCTATGGGAAGGATTGAGACCAGGTTGAAAATCCACTTTGGCAGCAGGGGCGGCTCGACCAAGGCGACTCTAGAGAACAGATCGGGACGTTTCAGCGAGGCGAAGACAATCTTGGCGGCTCCCAAGGAGTGGCCTACTGCCACGACCTTTTGCCAGCCCTGTTGGTCGAAAAAAGCAATCAGGTCATCGGCCATTTCCTCCCAGCTACTCGTCTCATCCATAGAAGACCCCGGCCACAGTGGTCGAGACTCCATTCCTACCACTCGAAAGTGTGGCAAAAGGGGCTCAACCATCCTGCGGTACATCTGGGGCGGAAAACTATTGGCGTGACCCAAGTGCAACACCTCACCGCTTCCCCCAAACTCGTGGTATGGGATCCCTCCGATCACCGGAGCAATCCGGCTCTCTTCAACAAGGCCTCAGGCGTAGGCTCCTGACCTCGAAATCGCTTGTAAAGTGTCATCGGATGCTCGGTGCCTCCCCGGCTCAGCACGTGATCTTTAAAGGCTTGAGCGGTGGCCTTGTCGAAAATCCCGTTTTGTTGAAAAAGTGAGAATGCATCCGCGTCCAGCACCTCGGCCCACTTGTAGCTGTAATAACCGGCAGCATAACCACCTGCAAATATGTGACTGAATTGGACGCTCATCACCGCGCCGGGAATCTCTGGAAACAACTCCGTAGCTTTCATCGCCTCCTTCTCAAAAGTCTCTACGTCGCCCAGCGTGCCCGCTTGCTCCGGCGATCGATGATGATAAGCCATATCCAGCAGCCCGAAGCTCAGTTGACGAACCGTCGCATAAGCCTCATGATAGGTAGAGGCTGCTTTGATCTTCTCGATGTACTCGGCTGGGATCAACTCACCCGTTTCATAATGTCTGGCAAATAGATCAAGGCACTCTTTTTCGTAGCACCAGTTCTCGAAAATCTGGGAAGGTAGTTCGACAAAGTCCCAGTAAACGCTAGTGCCTGAGAGACTTCCATAATTGGTATCGGCCAGCATGCCATGCAATGCGTGCCCAAATTCATGGAAGAGCGTCAGCACCTCATCAAATTTTAACAAAGAGGGGTGTTCTTCGCTGGAAGGTGTGAAATTGCAGACGATACTCACGATAGGGAGGATCTTTTCTGCATTGGTCTTTTTCTGATCACGATACGAGGTCATCCAGGCACCCGGGCGCGTCCCCTTCCGTGGAAAGAAATCCGCAAAAAATACCGCCTTCATTGCATCTCCCTCCCATACCTCATAAGCTTGCACATCTTCGTGGTACACAGGTATTTCTTTGTTCTCTTTGAAGGTGATACCAAATAGACGCTCTGCGGTTTGAAAGACCCCATGAATGACGTGCTCCAGCTTGAAAAAAGGCTTCAGCTGCTCATCATCAAAATCGAATTTC
>JBCCXG010000225.1:0-8754 GCA_039191945.1 Bacteroidota bacterium | reverse complement strand
TTGGGAAGCAATCCTTTGCTGACCTCTCAGGCCACACTAGAGCCTAAGAACGAGGTGGCCATTAAGGCGGACGAGATTTCGGGATTGTTTGAACGGCCACAATCTGTTGATCAGCTACTGCAGGCACTATCGACACCCGTTTATGCTACTGATTTCGAGGCTTTTGCTCCGGGCCCATTAGGTTTTCAGGATGGTTGGCTTTCCGTACCGAGTTGGGGTATTACAGGTGTTGCACCTTTCGGTGGTGTACAACATCTTCGTGGTGTAGCGACTGGTGTAGGGGGGCAGGTAATTGCGTTCAGTCCCTCGGTGGGTATTGGTTCAGATTCGATATCATCTTTCTCTGCACAGTTTGAAGTGGAGTTAGGAGCTACCTGGCAGATTGCTCCTCAATCGCCGACCAGCGGATTTGTCGTGACTATTATTCAAATAGATCCAACGGGTGTCTTGTCGGTTGCTGCTACCATCGATGATGTTTTCCAGTTTGTGCCGCTCTTTGAGCTCGCTGAGACGTATGTAGAACTTGGCTTAGAAGTAGACCGTGCGACGGGTAACTTTGTGCTCTATGTCGACGGTTTTCCAGCATTCGAAGGACTTGGGTCTGCTGGTAATATTGAAGAGGTGGTTTTCGTCAGTGGAGACGAGGCTTCTTCCGCACTGAATGTCGACAACTTCCAGATCGTGGATGGGACATTGCCTGCTCGGCCGATTGTAGCTTTGCCACGTGAGGGGACCCTGGCATCTGGCGAGTCACTTGAGGTATTTGTACAAATCGATGCCACGGAATTGCCACCTGGTGTTTATGAAGAAACGTTGACCATTCGAAACTCAGATCCGGTCAATCCGCTCGTCGATGTAGATATCACTGTCAATGTGTTTGGGCCACCTGTGATCGATGTAGATCCTGATTCGATTTCGGTTAGTCTGCCTCAGTTCACAGAAGGCGCTAGCACGCTGTCGATCGCCAATCTCGGTGAAGCAGGCCTTGATTACAATATCCAGATACAAGGTCCGATGATGGATATACCGGACACCTCGAGTGCTCTAGTGAATTATGCCCTTGATTCGCGCATTTTACAGAAGCTAAAAGGTAAGCTGCCTGCACCGCCACCTACGACAATGGCCAGTTCCGTGATCAGCGGTGGGGTAGTTGTGCTTTTTGAGGAAGGCTTTGATGGAGGCGAATTTCCTCCGGCGGGCTGGGATGCCATTGACAATGCCGGTTCAGGATTGGTATGGGGGCTGTCCTCCGAACAGCGTGGCCCTAATTTCACGGGTGGCAATGGTGATGCAGCCTCAGCCGATAGCGACTGGTTTGGCCCGGCGCCCTACGATACAGAACTTGTTACGCCACCGATTGCCGTGGACGGCACGTCTGGATTGGTTTTGGAGTACCTGGCTAATTTCCGTCCCCTCGAAGGCGATATGTTCGACGCAGATATTTCGGTAGACGGTGGTGTGACCTGGACCAACATGATCAGTTGGGATGAGCCCCGAGGGGGCTTTTTGGAAGGGCCCGGGGGACAGGTTTCCATTCCCCTTGATACTTACCTCGGTGGAGCTGAAGCTTTCCAGGTGAGGTGGAGATATTATAGCCCGAACCCCAACGATCCATGGGACTGGTATGCTCAGATTGATAATGTCAGAGTCGGAGTCAGCTGGGTATCGGTCGATCCTGTAGCAGGTACCGTTGAAGGAGGCCAAGAGGCGCCAGTCGACGTTCTGTTCAATACGTCACAGCTTCCAGTGGGTACTTTCAACGTGGACTTACTCATTAACAGCAATGATGTGGAGCAGCCAAGCTTGACGGTTCCCGTGGAACTGGAAGTCCTAGAAGATGATCGGCAGCGCATCCAAAGTTTCACACTCATCAACTCTCGTACCGATAAAGATATCCGTGAGATCGTCGATGGGGACGTGATCAACCTTTTCGCAGAGGGAGCGGATCGTATCAATATCCGGGCGAACGTTCTTCCCGATGAAGTAGGAAGTGTGAAGCTCGAGTTGAGGGGAAGGACTCGCCGTAATCAAACAGAGAATTTTGCGCCTTATGCACTCTTTGGTGATTCGCCTCGAGGTAACTATCGCAATTGGAAACCGAAATTGGGGAGCTACACGCTGACTGCTACGCCGTTTACTCAAAGTAAGGGCCGGGGTGAGGCCGGCGTGCCGCTCACGATCAGTTTCGAAATCGTTGAAGAGAACAATGCTACGATCGATTTCTCTTTGGTTGATGCGGTCGCAGATGTAGTCGTAGGCCCCCTTGCAGATGGGGCGGTGATTGATCTGGCCGAGCTCGAACTTACAGGAGGCATCAGTATCCAAGCCAATACCGATCCAGAGATGGTTGGGAGTATGGAGTTGGTATTGACCGGAGATGACAATCATAGGCAAACGGAAAACTTTTTGCCCTATGCCCTTTTTGGGGATAATCCCCGGGGAGATTTTAACGTGTGGAAGCCTGGTCCAGGGTCTTATAGTTTGACGGCGCGGGCCTATACCAAGCGTAATCGCAAGGGTAGCGTCAGTGCCGACTTCACCCTTGACTTTACAGTGGTGGAGAGTGAGGATACCGCTTCTTCAGTCGTGAGACTTGTTAGTGACGAAAATCACAAACCGACAGTCGTCCCCAACCCGGTCAACAACCACTTTGAGTTGCGCTTCCCTAAAGCCTTGACCGGCAAGGTAGAGGTAACGATCATGAATGGGGCCGGTACGGTGCTTTATCAACGAGCTGCTTCCCTCAAAGAGGTGCAAAATGCTCGCTTTAATCTGGATCGAGGATTGCGCCCAGGGGTGTACTTCCTGAGGGTTGAGTCACCAAAAGATCTTAGTATGTTCCAACTGATAAAGCAGTAACCTGCGAAACAGGCTCATGAAAAGAGGAAAGGCCGACTCGCTAGTGAGTCGGCCTTTTTGTTGACCACTGTCCAATGTTGATTTCCCAGCCAAAACAAAGCTCTGCAAGATTAACTCCTGCAAGAAAGGCAGAGCCTTGTATCGTGAAGGGTAGTTAGGAAGACTTATTTGTTCGTAGACCCAATGCTGCGTACAATGGGCAGAAGTTGACGAAACCGGTGACGATAAAAATTGCGGCGACGATGCCGAGAACGATCAGCAGTATCCCTCCAATCACGTTGAAGTACCAAAGCCCCACGATGGCAAGCGCGACAAGTATGCGTACAACGCCATCCATTTTGCTCATATTCTTTTTCATACCTTTTTGATAGTAAAGCTGCTCTTTCAGAGGGAGGATTTCAGTGACGTCGGTCACAGTTCGGGAAAAAAACTACTTAGCCAAGGAGGACAATCAAGCCATGTTGCAGTTGTACTTTTCCTTCACTTTCAAGCTTCTTCAGTGTCCTGGACACCGATTCTCGGGCCGCACCCAATTCGTCAGCAAGCGCTTTATGCGTTATCCGGATAGAAGATATTTTCAGTATGTCTCGCTTCATCTCAAGGTGCGAAAGGATACGAGCGTCCAATCGTTGGAAAGCCAAAGCGTCGTAGGCTTCTAGCAAATCGTCGAAGCGTTTTTGGTAAAGGTTTAAGACGAAAAGGTTGAAAGAGGGGTACTTCTTTTGCCATGTAGCTGACTCAAACGAGGGGATAAGTATCAAGGTCGACTGACGCTCCGTGATGGCCTTTACATGGCTCTTGGAGTTATTGAAGCCACAGTGTATCGAGATAATGCAGCTTTCATTGGGGTAGATGTAGTAGAGCAGTTGTTCACGCTGGCCTTCTTCTCGGAAGACTTTTACCACGCCTTCCACTACTAACGGGATAGTCTTCACATATTGTCCCTCTCGGAGGATTGTCGTATGGGCAGGAATCTCCACAAGTTGTGCTTTGTCGATGATTTCACGACGAAGAGCATCTTCCTTAAAAAGAGATAAACGCGTCAGCCAATCCTCAACGTCCATAAGCAGCAAAGTAGTCTTTGTTCTCAAGTTAAAGAAGAATGCACGGATAGCTCGACAGAAGTCTCTGCTGTTGTGTAGTACGCGATTAAGCTTCGACTTTCTGATTCACTTTTGTCCACGGTCCACCGTTGATGCAATCGATACCCGCCTCTCGCAAGATAGCAGTGGCCTGTCCACTACGCACGCCCGATGCGCAGCATACGATGACAGGTTGATGCAACTTTTTAATTTGTTTGACGCTCGTCGGGAGGGTTTGAAGGGGAATATTCTTTGATCCCGGGACATGACCACCGGCGTACTCCTGAGGTGTGCGGACGTCGATGACAATGGCCCCTTTTTCAAGGTATTGAGCGATGGCGCTGTTTCTTCCACCTAAAAGTGTTTTGAGGATACCCATGTCTTTTTTGTGTCAAAGGTAGCTTTCGAGCCCTTGCCCTTTGGTAACTTAGGTTACAAGGCAGGAGCAAAGATGAAATTGCTGCATAAAACCTTGAGAAGTGCAACATTTCATTTTCGTAACTCGTTGCTCTATTTGTAAGTGAATACTCACATATAATGACCGAAAAGAAAGAGAAGATACTTGAAGCCGCACTCGAGCTCTTTGCGAAAGAGGGCTATCGTAGTACCTCTACAAGCAAGGTGGCGAAGTTGGCAGGCGTATCTGAGGGTCTTATTTTTCGGCATTTTGGTAACAAGGAAGGGCTATTGGATGCCATCGTTGCCGAAGGTGAGGAACGTGCGAAGGCTTTGTTTGCAGATATCGTCTTAGAGACTGACCCAAAGGAGGTACTGAGAAAAACGATCTTCATGGGTACCAAGATGACCGATAATCCGGCTGCTTCAGATTTTTGGAAATTACAATATAAGATCAAATGGGAGCTGGAGCAGTACGGTGAACATAAGATGGAGCCGTTGCAAATGGCGCTGACAAACGCCTTCGAGAAGTTGGATTATCCCCATCCTCATGCTGAGGCCTTGCTGCTCATGATGCTGTTGGATGGTGTGGCTACGCGTTATTACTTATCCAAGGAGTTTGACTTGCAAAAGGTATTGATTGCGCTGACCCGTCGATATCAGATCTAAAAATAATAACAAAATAATAAGTAAGTACTCACAAATAAGGAACAATGAAAACAAATGAGAAGGTAGTATTGGTTACTGGCGCCTCTTCTGGCATTGGTAAAGAGACCGCGTTGTATTTGATAGGGCAAGGTCACGTGGTGTACGGTGCGGCTCGTCGACTAGAGAAGATGTCTGACATCGAGGAGGCGGGAGGTCATGCCATAGCCATGGACATTACCAACGAGGACCAGGTTAGGGCTGCCGTGAAGGAGATCATTGAAGCGCAGGGCCGGATTGACGTTTTGGTCAACAATGCAGGTTATGCCGTCTATGGAGCGGTCGAGGACGTATCCATCACCGACGCAAGGCGTCAGTTTGAGGTCAATCTCTTTGGCCTGGCACAGCTCACGAAGGAAGTGCTGCCTTACATGAGGGGAGCAAAGTCTGGGAAAATCATCAATATCTCCTCCATTGGAGGTAAGATCTATACGCCCCTTGGTGCCTGGTATCATGCGACAAAGCACGCACTAGAAGGCTGGAGTGACAGTCTACGATTGGAGCTCAGTCCCTTCAATATCGATGTGGTCATTGTAGAGCCTGGCTTGATCATGACGGAGTTTGGTGAGGTGATGTCGGAACCCCTTCGGCAGAATTCTGGACAGGGGCCTTACAAGGACCTGGCCGAAAAGCTCATCAAGACCACGAAGGAATCTTACGAAAAGCCTGATGCTGGCTCGCCTCCCGTGGTCATTGCCAAGGTGATTGCGAAGGCTATTGACGCAAGGCGTCCTAAAACGCGCTATGCCGCCGGTAAACTTGCGAAACCGCTACTTTTTGTCCGGCGATACATGAGTGATCGATTTTTTGACAAAGCAGTGATGAGCCAGGTGAAATAAAACACTCCCTACAGACCCTGTTCATCTTAAGGTCTCATCGTTTTCGGATGAGACCTTTTTTGATTTCAGCTTGCAGAGCTGGTGCCACAGCGTCACTTTCTTCGTTGACTAGCGCAGACCCTTGAGTATCGTGAGGGTCTAGCTGTCACTCTAGCGACGGGGGACTATCTTTGGTTTTGGCAGTGCCTCCCAACACTAATGGAACAAAACCTCTGGACTATTCTCCTTACTTACAGTTTCGTACAGGGATTGGTCGTTGGTCTTTATTCCATTCTCCAGTTTCGTCGCTCACTTCTTGGCTTGCTGCTTTTGACCGTCTCAGCGCTCACTTTATCACATCTCTACTATCGGTTCGAATGGTTTGAATTCTATCCCCACTATCTGTTACTGGATATGCCGATCCGGTACGTCATCGGTCCGCTCTTCCTTTTTTTTACGCGGAGACTCTTCGATGGTCGGACGAGACCCCTGGAAATGACACTTCATTTTGTGCCTACCATGGCACTTTGCATTTATTTGTGGCCTTTTTTCTATTCGGCGGAAGAGGATAAGGCTAGTACGTTTGGCGACCTACTTTCATCGGGGATTCTCACCGCAGAAATCGATCAGTACCTCTTTTCAATCCATCTACTAGGCTATTTGATGTACAGCTATTTGATTTTTCAGCGCCTCAGCCTTCGCCAGCGAGAACGAAGTGCCCAAACGACGTTGGTATTCGATCTATTAGCCAGCCGGATTTTACGCCTTTTCTTGGTGTTCACCTTATTGGCCTTTGGTGTGTTGGTCTTCACCGATGCGTACGATAGACGGATGCTTGACTGGTACAGCCTATTGTACCTGACCCTATCAACGTTGACCCAGCTGACCTTCTATTACGCGTTGCAAAGACAGGTGGGTCCTGACCAGGCGGATAGGTTTCGGAGGCTTAGTTCGAAGGAAATCATCGAGACCCCCGAGCTATCAGAGGCAGAGACACTCAGAATTACGGAGCAAGTTCATGATCACGTCAGTTCCGTGGAAATCTACCGAAACCCCGAGCTCCGATTGCGGCACGTCTCGAAGCAGTTGGGAATACCCTCTCATGAGATATCTCAGTCCCTGAAGGTTCAACTCCGGAAGACATTCTTTGATCTAGTCAATGAACAACGTGTGGAGGGATTTAGGCACCATGTGGGTGATCCCAGATATGCCAACTACACCTTGTCTGCGGTAGCGGCAGAACACGGGTTTAAGAACGCCTCCTCGTTCCAAAGGATTTTCAAGAAATACACGGGCAAGACGCCCCAAGAATACATGAATGCGCTCTTCGTGGCCAATGCTGCCGAGGCCTAGGGGATTTTGATCATGAACTTTTTTGTCCTTTAGATAGGTCACACCTGACCACTTGCATCATCCAAGGGTGTAGTTGATAAATATCTAGAATAATGAAAAAGACGATCAAAACAGTTCATTCGATTGATGCTCCCGTGCATAAGGTTTGGGACTATATCCAACGAGGTGATGGTGTGGAAGTCTGGCTGCCTATTGTGGGCTCGTCACGACTTGAGGGTACCAACCGGCGCTTCTGCACCTTGCAAGATGGTGCTCCCTTGGAGGAGACGATACTAAAGTCGGACGACTTGCACATCTTCATGTATTCCATTGATAGACAAGCGTCCTTCCCGGTGAATCGTCCCATGGGTACGATGAGGTTGGAGTCCAGTGGTGAGGGTACGACCTTGTTTTGGGATCTGGAGTTTGAGCTGATCGATGAGGAAGCAGAAGCCGCTTTTTCCGCCCAAGTGGAGGAAATCTATGCTTCCGCAGCTCAGAAGCTGGAGCTATTGGCCAAGGGCCAGGTGGCAGCTTAGTTTTGAGTCAAATTGGCGTGAGCGGTTTGAGCCGGAAGAGGGGGCAAGTTGCTTCCTCTTTGCATCGACTTCCGGATGAGATCATGCATCTACCGGCCCATAACATTTCCAATCGGTTTTTTGGCGCATTGTTGCTTTCTTGCTATTGAGGCTTTGGTCTCTAAACAACCAGCAACATCATGAAAAAGACAGCGATTCTCCTCTTCACCATTCTTCTATTCCATTCCTGTAGCGATGACGAAACCTTGCAAATCTGTGGCGAGACAGCTCTCTTTCAGGAAGTAGACGGCCTATTGGTCATCGAAAGTGAGTCAGTTCCTTTGGCCCAGGGCTGGGCGTTGCGAACGGACCTCGAAGGGTTCACCGGTAATGGCTACATTTTCTGGGACGATCAGGACTATTTTGGTCAGCCAGGTAATGGGTTGATGACCTATGAGATTGCCATCTCCACTCCGGGAACGTACCGCTTTCAATGGAGGACGCGGATTGTCGGAGAAGACAATACGGAAGGCAACGATGCCTGGCTCAGATTTCCGGATGCGGATGATTTCTTCGGAAGGAAAAACAACAGCGACAACGTTGTATACCCGGGTGGCTCAGGGAAGTCGCCAAACCCCAATGGCCAGAGCAAGGAGGGTTGGTTCAAAATCTATCAGAATCAGCTGAATGAATGGAGCACACGTGCCAATACAAGTGACCATGACGCGCACAATGTCTTTGTCACTTTTGATAGTGCGGGATCCTACACTATGGAGCTATCAGGTCGGTCCGCGCACTTTGCGATCGATCGAATAATGCTGTACCTCGAGGAGATCGACGCGGATGTAGCGACTGATCCCGAGACACGCATCAGTGAGGTCGCCTGCGAATAGGCCGACCGTCTTAGTCTTGCCGCAAACTCTGTACGGGGTTTGCCCTGGCGGCCCTTGCCGCTTGGTTGGATACGATCAGTAAGGCGAATGCCAAGGCGACTCCTCCGACAAGTGGACATCAGCTGGTGGGTGTTCCCAATTGTCGGAGGAG
>JBCCXG010000224.1:0-8777 GCA_039191945.1 Bacteroidota bacterium | reverse complement strand
GATTGCCAACCGTCATCCCACACGTGGATAAAATAACGGTCCCCTTGATAGCCGAGAGTGTCATGTTCTTTGCTAGGGGCTGACCATCACCATCCTCAATGTACAGGTAGCATGCATCAGAGGGCAACTGTAAGTCTTTGGTCACCGGAGTCTGAACGCTCAACTTAGTAAAAACGGGCGTGTCGTTGTACGAGATCTGGTCTTTGAACAATGAGAATCGGATATGAATGAACAGCTAAATGATCTACGAAAAATGCCCGTAGGTTGTTGAGTTGAGAATGTCCAGAAAGTTTCATCGACCAGCGTGGAGTTGCTAGCTTTGAAGTGAACTCATTCCAAAGATGCGGCAACTCGCGGCAATCCTATTCACCGACATTGCTGGCTATACAGCCTTGATGCAAAATGACGAGCAGTTGGCGCTTTCGACTCGAGCCATGCATCGCAAGATTTTTGAGCATTCTCATGGCGCGTACAATGGCAAGATTATTCAGTACTACGGAGATGGCACGCTGAGTATTTTTCACAGTGCAGTACAAGCCGCGGCTTGCTGCATGGATATGCAGAAGCAATTACGATCGGCCGACATACCCGTCCGAATGGGTCTGCATGTAGGCGATATCCACCACACAGACACAGAAGTGTACGGCGACGGGGTCAATGTTGCTTCCAGGATCGAAAGCATAAGCGTGCCGGGTGCCGTGTTGCTGTCAGGTCGGGTCGAAGAGGAATTGAGGAACCAGAAGCAATTCTCCACCCAATCACTGGGTCGTTTCGAATTTAAGAATGTGGCCGATCCGATCGAGGTCTTTGCCTTAGCCAACAAGGGATTCTTGGTGCCCAAAACAGACGAGTTAAAAGGGAAAGGACGACCCGCTAGATCGATCGCTGTTCTTCCGTTTGTCAACATGAGTGCCAATGAAGAGAACGAATACTTCAGCGACGGCATCACTGAGGAGATCATCAACGCCTTAACCAAAATCAAGGAGTTAAAAGTCACTTCACGCACCTCTTCTTTTTATTTCAAGAAGTCTGAACTTCGCTTACAGGAAATTGCCCACCAGCTCAACGTGGCGCTCATCCTTGAGGGAAGCATCCGGCTCGCGGGCAATCAGGTCCGAATCACGTCGCAGCTGATCGACGTGACCGAAGATTCGCACTTTTGGTCGGAGACCTTTGACCGGCAGTTGGACAACATTTTTGCGGTACAGGACGAAGTGAGTTTACAGATCGCAGACAAGATCCGGGAACATGTGGGTCACCTGACGATCGAACAGCACCTGGTGAAGGATGCGGAGGTTCCTGCCGATGCCTATTCGGACTACCTTCGTAGTAAGCACTTAATACTTCAAATGCATCGGGAGGGCATTGATAGCGCCATCGATATACTCCAGCGCGTTGTCATGAGACAACCCAATTATGCCTATGCGCATTTGGGGCTGCACCAGGCGTACACCATCAAGGCCGTAGTTGGTTTCATGCCTTCTGCGGAAGGTTTTGCCCTAGGCCATCAACATTTGCAACAGGCCATTGAAGTCGACGAGAGCCTGCCGGAGATTCAAATTCAGTTGGCCTGGGTATCCTTCCTACAGGAATGGGACTTACCCAAAGCCTACCGGCATTTGCAACGGGTTGGGGAAGAACTACCCCTGGTCGACTACTATCAAACCATGGCCAGTGTTTTGGCTGCTGAGAAGAAGATCCAGACCGCACGAAGGTACCTGGCGATCGCAGAGCAATTGGACCCGTTCTCGCACATCAATCCTCACTTGAAGGGATTTCTTTTTTATATCGAATCCAACTATGAGCAAGCGATCTCGTGCTACCACAAAAGCATTGAATTGAAGCCTGAAGGGGCAGTCTCGATTTTGGAACTAGGTCAGGCCCATATCCTTTTAGGTCACCACGAAAAAGCTCTTCAACACTTCCGAGAGCTGCCAGATGGATCGGATGATATCCTGCGCGACGGGGGACAGGCCATGGCGCACATTGCAATGGGCAATGTGGACCTGGCAGAGCCACTGATCAGTCGTCTTAACCGGGCATTGCAGACGGATTCGCTGGAACATGCCTTACACTTACTGATCCTTTGCGAGACGTTAAGGGGAAATCACGAATCCGCACTTTCCTACCTGGCGCAGGCTGTCAAACATCGACTCCCTCTTTTGGTATACATCTGGGAAGATCCGATGCTTAAGCCCTTACACGGCGATGATCGCTTCCATGAACTGGTGAGCCATGTGACTCGCACGGGCAAAGTATTAAAAGAGGAATCGAGATACAAGAAGTCCCTACTCGGTGATGGCCTGCTAGCCCAATCGCGTGAAGCTGTCCTATCGCTGATGGAGACGGAGCGGCCTTTTCTGGACCCGTACCTTTCGCTTCGGAACCTGGCTGGAAAGGTGAACCTATCTCCGAATCAGCTATCACAGCTCCTTAATGAAGGGTTTGACAAGAACTTCTCTGAGTTTGTCAATGCCTATCGGTTGGAGACATTCAAGCAAAAAGTAAGTGAGCCGAAGAATAAGCAATTCACACTACTGGCGCTTGCTTATGAGAGTGGATTCAATTCAAAGACCGTCTTCAATACCTATTTCAAGAAGGCAACGGGCATGACGCCCAAGGCTTATTGGAATTCCGTACATGTCTAAGTAGTTCGGATTTACAAACCCGAACGAAACCCGGCTGGACCTCCTCTAGCTTCGAATCATGACTGAAACAAAAAGTATCGAAGCGATGAAAACACAACAAATGAAGGCTATCCTGACCAATGGATACGGAACACCCGAAGTCTTGAAACTAGATCGCGTACCTGTTCCTCACCCCAAGGAGACCGAACTATTAGTAAAGGTTCGTGCGACATCAGTGACCGCAGCCCAAATGGCCATCCGCAGCGGCAAGCCGTACTTGGTTCGGCTCTTCATGGGCCTTACGAAACCCAAGAATCCAATTGGAGGTACCGATTTCGCCGGAGAGGTGATCCGCGTTGGACCAAGTGTAACCAAATACGAAGTAGGAGATGCGATCTACGGCGCCACCGATGTCGCCGGGGGTACTCATGCAGAGTATCTGACCCTATCGGAAAATGATGTAGTCCTCAAAAAGCCAGACAATGTCACTTTCGAAGAAGCTGCTGCCATCATCGAAGGATCGTCTACCGCCTACGCCTTCCTCAGGGGCATTGCCGATTTGCAGTCAGGTCAACGCGTACTCATCATTGGTGCATCTGGAAGCATCGGCACAGCCGCTGTTCAATTGGCCAAGCACATGGGGGCAGAAGTGACCGGCGTCTGCAGCACAAAAAACGTAGAGATGGTCAAAAGTCTCGGGGCTGATCACGTGATCGATTACACCAAAGATGACTTTACTCAAACTGATGTGAGGTATCACGTAATATTCGATACGGTAGGGAAGTCTTCTTTTGAAGCAAGTAAAAGGATCCTCACGGCACGTGGGCTGTACCTCTCTCCTGTCTTTGGCTTGAGCCAATTGATCACTATGGTAGCGACCTCTCGATCTAAAGGCAAAAGGGCCATCGTCTCTGCCACCGGACTCCGCAAGAACGAGGAGAAGATGGAAGATTTTCTGACCTTGAGAGATCTGCTAGCACAAGGTAAATTGCGAGTACCCATCGATCGGACCTATCAACTTCCGCAAGCCGCTGCGGCTCACCAGTATGTAGAGACAGGACATAAAAGAGGGAACGTGGTCTTGGTTATGGACGAGGAGTCCTTTGCTGCACGATAATGATCCAGCCACTGCTAGATTGGGTTAGAAGGTCAGACCATCGTCGCGTCGCTGATTTCCGACGTCTGAGTACTTTCTGCCAACGTAAATCGATTCACTCCGTGCTTTAGCTCTTGGGCAATGGCATTGAGGTTTTGAAATTGTGTCATAAAGTGCTCGACACCAGCGGTCGTCTCCGTAGCTGATGTCGCCACCTGCTCCGTGGCGGCAGAGGTCTCCTCGGCAATGACCACAATCGATTCAATGATTGCCGCCACTTCCTTGATGTCGACAACTTGCGAAGAGATAGCGTTCGAAATTTCCTCTGAAGACTTGAGGGTCTCTTGACTGGTGTTGGAGATTTTTGCAAATACTTCCGCAGCTTCCACGGACTTTCTAACTGACGCCTGGATTCGCCCTTCCATTTCACTTAAAACATCAGCTGCCTTGGTCGTATCTTCTTTTATACTTGCTATTAGTGCACTGATCTCCTTCGTTGACTTTTTCGAGTCCTCTGCCAACTTTCTGATTTCTTCTGAAACTACCGCAAAACCTCGGCCCGCTTCTCCCGCTTGCGCGGCCTCGATCGCGGCATTTAGCGCTAGCAGGTTGGTCTGCTTAGCGATATCGTCAATCACCTTGAGTACACGGGAGACACTATCCGAGTGCCCCAAAAGCACATCCATGGAGGCAACCATATTTCTCGAGTACTCAGATACGTCTGTTACCTCCTCATTGATCTCCTTAAGCATAGCATTGCCATGATTGGCGTTATTCACGCCCTCCTTGGCTCCGTTGTTGACCGTACTGGAAATGGTGCCAATCTCGTGCGACGAACGAACGAGTTTCTCAACTAGTCCTGACGATTCTTCCACTTTCTGCGCCTGGGTCTGTGCTCCATTACTCATTTCTTGAATCGAACTAGCTATCTCGATTGTACTGACTTTTATTTCTTCTCCCGCTGTCATCATCTCGGTAGAAGACGAATCGATCGTACTGGTGTGCCTCTTCACCGAAGAGAGAATCAGCGTGAGTGCCTCCATTGCATCATTGATATTTGTGGCTAACTCTAGAAATACACCTTTCGCCTCCTCATGGTATCGGGCACCTAAGTCTCCTTGCGCTAGTTGGCCGTGAATGCGTTCAATGGTATCGACCGGCTGGGCAACTGATGCCAACAAATCATTGACAGAATAGCACAGATTTCGCCATGCACCCTGCTTCTCACTCAATCCGATAGAAGCGGTGAGTACTCCTTCTTTTGCTTGCCCCAGCACTTCATTTGTATCGGAAATAATACGTTTCAGATTGTCCCTCATATCGATCAATCCGTGACCTAGCTCGTCGTGCTTACTGGACGGAAGATAGTCGACGTTTAAATCCCCTCTACTTATACCTTGGGTGAAGTCCGACATTTGCTGCAGGTTCGTAGCAAGTTGCTGAGAAGCGCGAAAGGCACTATCGATTTCATCCTTACCTAAGGGCTTGTCGACTGTCTCGATTTCACCAATGGACAGTCCTTCTATATAGCTGACAAGGCCTACCACCGGCTTGATGATCGTCCGGCGGGCGAAGAGGAATAGCAATACGACAGCAATGCCGTTCACAAGCGTTAGGACAAAGATGACCTCGCTAAGGCGCGCTTGGTCATTATTGCTAGCCTCAACGTACTTACCCACCAGCGTATTGAATCTACTGAGCATCTCGCTAGAACCCTGCTCAATCATGTCAATCGCCTCCTGTGTATGGATAGGATCCTCTATCAATTGTACGCAAGCGGATTTATAGCGCGTCCAGAAGTCTCTCGCCTCCTGCAACACCGGGAGGATCTCCTCGGAAGTCTTCGGGACCAAGATATCGGTATCAAACCCAACAGCGCTCCCACCATGTTCAAGAGAAGCCAAGGACTCGTCACATAGTTGTATGGTCGCTTCTAGGGACGCCACGATCCGATCGTCTCCGTTGTGCAGCCTTGTAGCATAAAAAGCAATTTGCTGAGAAAGCGTACGCTGACGCCCAGCGAGGTTGATCACCGTAGCGTCTGTGATTTGCCTTTGCTGAAAGTTGCGAAGGATGAAGAAGTTTGTGATGCTTAGGAGTACCAAAAGGGAGAGGAGCGCACCCAGCTTCCAATTGAGACTCAGGTCCTGGAGTCGATGAAAAAGGAATCGCTTCGAATTCATAAGTGTGTTTTGAATTGATAGAGAAGCAGCATTCCGTTATTTGGGATATGGAGTACTCCACTTAGAACGTCAGAAACGGGAGTGTGTTAATGAAAAGAGTATTAAAATTCTTTATCAAACACATTAAGAAGGACGATGCGTTTGAATAACGTTATCAATAAAAAAAGAAAACGCACCATCCGTCCCTCTAACCAGGGACCTACTCTTTTAGGATCTTCATAATTCCCATATTGTTCGGCCCGTGCAGGAAATAAGTCCCACGAGTGAGCCCTGCCATATTGATCTCAGTGCGGAATGTAGCTGCATGAACGCGTCGTACGATTCGACCATTCCCATCAACGAGCAAGAGCTCGGCACCCTCTTCCAGCCCATCCCATCGAACGCGTACACGCTCCGTCACAGGGTTGGGGTAGACCGTTACGACATTCTCTCGGGTTGGTAAGTTCGATGCCTCCTCTATCTCAAGCGAGCGGCTGCTAGCACAGGGGCTTTCAGCAATGGGTATGAACTGCCAGAGTTGCCCCTCCGAATCGTCAGCATCCCATACGATCGCATTGCCCGATGATGAAGTGAGCAGTCGAGGATTGTATTTACCTCTGATTTCAAAGAAACCATCGCCTGCTTCCAATATCTCCCATTGCTGCCATTCGCGGTCATTGGAAGCGTAAATGGTCACGTCATCACCATTCTGTGGAGTTCTCCTCCACGCTTCTAGCGCTTTCTCCGCATAGGGGCTGAATATCTTATGAAAACCATTGCCTCGGTCGGATACCTCCCATACGACCCCCTCACCACAACCGCCTAGAATCGCACTAGCACGATTGGCAGTGCTATTCACCCGCAGAAAAGTCGAAGCGTCGCTCTTGGCACTAAGAAAGAACGTACCATTCAAAGATGGCTTTGGCTGCAGGATATCAATGACAATGGGATCAGAGCTTGCAGTGCCAGTAAAAGTGGTACCGGAAATAACACTGTACACAAAAGATCCCTGACCCACGAAGCCCGTCGTGGGTGTGAAGGTGATCAAGTCACCGCTTGCTTCCACGGAACCGTTTATCGCGCCCGATACGGAAAGGAAGCGAACCTCCTCACCATCCGGATCAAAATCATTGCTCAGTAAGTCTTGGATTGGGATAGTGAGTGGTACGTCCTGCGTGGTATTGAACGGACCATCAGGCCCTACAATCGGATCATCCAGTAGGTTGATGACGGTTATGACGATGGTCGCTTCGTCTGTATTTTGACCGTCAGTGATGGTGTAGGTGAAACGAATTTCGCCACTGAAGTCCTGCTCGGTGGTAAATAAGACCTCCTCATCTTCTGGAAAATTCTCGATGGTCCCGGGGAAGTCGGCGAAATCAAACCCGGTAACCCGGATCGCATCTCCCTCCGGATCGGTGTCATTGCGCAGCAATGTGCTATACTGAATGCCCGTGAGCCCTATATCTTCTCTGATCTCAAAAAAATCGTCGTCCTCCGCCACTGGAGGAAGATTCGAAAAGGTATTGAAAAACACAAACTCCTGATCCGTGCCTCCTCGACCATCCGATACCGTATACCTCAGCAAAGCCCCGGTGCTGAATGCGACATACACTATTTCTTCCCCGTCAAAGGAGATCAACTCGCCCAAACCTCTGACATTCTCCACCTCTGTGATAGACAATGTGTCACCGTCTGGGTCCGAATCATTAGCCAGCAGATCGGCTACCGAAATAACGACCTCTTCATCTCCCCGCACATTCAACTCTTCCCCCACGGCTACTGGCTTACTGTTACAGACAAAACCATCGACATCTACCAATCTCCAAAGCTGATTGTCGAGGAAGTTTTCATTCTGGACGTTTGCGTTCATTCCGCTGAAGGTGAGGAACCTTGGATTGTATTTTCCCTTTATCTTGAAGTAACCGTCACCAGCATCAATGATCTCCCATCGTTGCCAGTCTCGGTTGTTGTCGCTGTAGATGGTGACATCATCGCCATTTCTTGGGACCCTTTGCCATGCCTCCAATGCTTTGCCAGCAAAGTCACTCGTGATCTTATGATATCCGTCACCTCGATCAGTGATGGTCCAAAAAATACCGTCATCGCAGTCCTGTACTACGGCACTGGTTCGGTTGCTGGTGGCATCCACCTGTAGATACAGGCCTTCATCACTCTTAGGTGCTAGAACAAAGTTCCCATTAATCGACGGAGCAGAGGGGAGCACATCGATCACGATAGGCTCAGAGGTCGTAGACGCAGGAAAGCTTTCACCGGATATGATGGTGTAGACAAAAGAGGCTTTTCCTACGAAATCAGAGTCGGGGGTAAACAACACCACATCTGCTTGTACCTCGACCGTACCATTGACCGCCTCTCCAACAGATTGGAGCGCTATCTCCTCACCATCAGGATCAAAATCATTGGCCAGCAGCTCTGCCATTGGAAGTGTGAGCGCCTCGTTGATCAAAGTTGAAAAAGGCCCATCCTGTACAACCACCGGATCGTCCAGTAGATTGATGACATTGATGGAAATCGTTGCTGTAGACGTGGCATTGCCATCGGAAATTGTATATGTAAACTGGATCAGACCGCTGAAATTTTCCGCAGTGGTGAACAATATCTCTTGGTCTTCCGGGAAGTCCTCGATCGTGCCTGGGAAGCCGGTGAAATCGAATCCAGTGATCAGAAAACTGTCCCCATCAGGGTCTGAGTCATTGTCGAGTAGTGTACTGTATTGGATGCCGGTCAGGCCTATATCTTCCCGTATCTTGAAGAAGTCGTCATCCATTGCCACAGGCGGTCGATTATCACTGCCGGCACTCGCTCGGACATAGGATACCTCCATAATGTTGAAATCCGAGTTGTTCTCCCCATATCGCCGTTGCTCAG
>JBCCXG010000223.1:0-8794 GCA_039191945.1 Bacteroidota bacterium | reverse complement strand
CGTAAGCCTCGTCGAGGTCGCCATGTATGTCTTCCAGGTCGGCGCCGCCGGCTAACCATCCAAGCAATCGTGCGGCAGTTTTTGGAGGTGTTATCATTTCAGGGAGAGGTTCATCTGTGCGCCTGCCCAAAGCTCCCCTCTGAGTGATTTCATGTATGCCAATTCGACCTTAGCACTGGCGGTGATCTCGAAGTGCCGTTTGCTCCTACCCCCTCTCTCCTCAGTCGGCTCGCCAAGAAAGGAAGTCAGGTAGCCTTTTTCCTCCAGACGAGTTGGGGTAGCGTGCAATGCTCCGATGCTCAACTTCCGATGAGCCCTTTCCGAGATTGCATTGATAATGACTACGCGATAAGCACCTTCTGCCGGGTTAGCAATGGTCAGCAAGACCAATTCTTTGGACTCTCCCAGGTATCCTTTCATTACTTTCTGCTTTTCAGAAGTAATATTACGTCTTAAGACCCAATATGTTTCTATTTTTAAGAACTAACTAGAAGAAGCGGGAAAAGAGCGGCAATGCTACCGGTACTTGGGACAAGTTCTCCCCCATCAGTTTCGGATCGCTGCACAGTACATCCAGCCTCCAAATTGCGAGGGTCGCTGGCTGAGTTTCTCGGGCGCCTCAAGCCCCAATCCCTGGCTCAGACGGGTCAGTTCAACAAAACTGATTGGGAAAGGAATCCAAGGGTTGGACCTCATGGTATCGTATTCCACAATCAGCAACCTTCCCCCCTGCAGCAGGCCGTCGAGCAACCTGACAAGTACCTTCTCTTTGTCTGCTATATAGTGTAATGAGTTGGCCATCAGGATGCCTTCGAAGGCATTGGGTAAGTCGATGATCTCAATATCGCCTTGTTGAAATAGGATGGTCACATCAGTGATCGGAGACTTTAGGCGCCGAGGTTCCAGGTCCACCGCCCAAATGTCGCTCCCAGATGCCAGCAGCCCGGACAAGGCATAGGTAAAGGTGCCGTGACCACAACCCAAATCCGCCCATCGGGCTGGGCGATCGCCTTGGACCCCCCGCTCAATTAATTCTTGCGCATCCGCGATATCCATGGATAGAGAGAACCTAGGTGAGGTCTCAATCAGTTCATCTGATAGTTCATGTGCCGGTCCTTTACCTCCTGATGGATATCGGCGATCGTGACCATGATTCCTGTCTCTTCCACATCCCCAAAGTCGGGGTTTTGGGCAGTGCCGAAAGTGATCATGGTCTCAGAGAGCCCCATATAGATATTGATCAGTGGCGGAATATACTCTCCTCTTTCCTTGAGGAGTTTATTGAGCAACTTGAACCCGTCTTCGTAGTCCAGCTCCGGATCGAACAACTCATGAAAAAGTGCTTTATCGTGAGGTGCATCTAGTTCCTCCTTTGGAAAGCACAAATCGGGGCGATTGGGAAAGTAATGGCTCATGAAAGAGAGCAATAGATCTCTCGCCTCTTTGTTGTAGTGAGCGTACATTGTGACCTTCCCAAAAAGATACTTGGTATCAGGATATCTAAGGACCAACGAACCCAGACCATCCCATATGTTCATCAAAATGAAAATACCTTTTCGTGGATTATTGGCTGGCTGATAATCAGGCTGCACCCAGGACCTGCCCAACTCAATGGAGTAGGGCAAATACTGCTCCTTCATCCGATCGGTGAAGTTGAAGTAATGCGCCGTAGATAAGTCAAACTCCCCGGTATCAGGATTCCGGGCTCTCTCCCCGGTAATGAACCGATATCCCCCGACGATCTCACGATCCTCCGGATTGTAAACGATCAATTGATCATAACAACGCTCAGAGGTGTCCGCTTCATCGATGTCCAGGGGTAGCCCAGTGCCACCACCTGCCCCTCGGAATGCCAGCTCCCGAAGCCGGCCAATTTCCTGCATGGTGTGCGGCGAGTTGTGGTGATTGACGATGTAGATCTGATTGCCGGCCTTGTTCGTGTTGACCACAAAACGGTCCTCATTCAGCTCTTCTTCAATGAGCGACCTGTCGATGGGTGGGATGATGTCTTGGGGGTTGTCGGACATATCGTTCAATTGGCTTTGAGGCGGTAGGCCTGCTCCTTCACCCACTCGGCCCACGCTTTATCATTTTTGGTCTTGTCGAAGGTATCAGGAGGTATGGGTTCACCGAAGAAAATGTCGATTTTCATATCTTCTTGTCTAAATAACTCATCCACCAGGAAGAACATTTCGATGTTCAACTTGATCCCTAAAAACTTTCTGAAGTTAGCTAATCTATAAAAACGGTTGGTCAATCCACCTCCGATGTGGACCGGAATGACGGGCAATTGATACTTTTTCGCCTTCGAAACGAAAGTCTTTTTCCACTCCAGGTCGCGGATCTCCCCTTTTGTCTTTCGGCTCACCAGACCTGCGGGAAAGATGAACGTGGCTGTTCCCTCCGCAAACTGCTCTTCTACCTTGTGCAGTGACTCAGCGGCCTTTTTTCCCACTAAGTTGATGCCTACGAAACGATCGCTGAGGTGTCTCACCTGCATCAGCAAATCGTTGACGATGAACTTGATATCAGGTCGCGTATCCCTGAGCACGTGTACAATGGAGATCGCATCCATACCTCCTAAGGGGTGGTTCGAAGCAAAAATGATCTTTTCGGGTTGTTTCGGAATGTTTTCCAGACCGTGTATTCCCAATTGGAAGTTGAAGCGTTTCAATACCGCTTCGCAAAAGGTATACATATCACTCTGCTCATGGTAGATCATGAACGCATTGATCTCATCCTGATGGACAAACTTCTCTACACCCCTGACGAGGAATCCTGGCAGCCATTTAAGGAGTTTTGGGTTTTTGTTAGCGATGAGCTTCCGGACGTTGATAAAGTCTGCCATGGTGTTGGGGTATCATCGGCAAGTTTAACCCGGATTATGCAATAGAATATTTCCGATTTCGAAAAAAAATATCCTATTGCAGAACGACAAAAAATTTCAGTCAAGGAAATTTTTGTCAGGGTAACTCGGATGATGTAATCGAGTAATTTCAACCCGCATTCGTTATTAGAGTCTTGTTATGAAGGCATAAGGTGCAAGAAAACCAGGTATTTAGGTGAGGAGGCATAATTAACCATTATGGTGACGAGCCAACGAAGTGTTAATTGCCGCTTCCGCGGACGGCTGATTTTGAAGCAAGTTATGTCTGGAATAGAGAGGCTAATGACGATTCCGGGTTCAATGAGAAAGAAATAAGCACGTCGCCAGGACAACGGACTCGGGGCGCGCTGCTCTTAGCGCCTACTCACCCAGATCTGGTGATGACCACCCTCTAATTGCAGGTCCGGGGTCGAGAGGCGCATCCGTTCAGATTCGTCAGTATCCAAGCCGTACTTTGTCACCTCCACGCGGTCAAGATCATCAATCGGCAGGTGCACATGCCCCACGCTACCTTCAGGGACCGTGATTTGAAATCGATAGTCTCCATTCTCCTCCCGTCGCCAACTGGACTTGATAAGGCCTCTGGGCGAGGAATAGGTGCAGGTAACGGAATCCAGTCCACTGGGTGTAACCGGCGCCAAAAGGAACTCCTCAAATCCAGGATTCCGCGGGTCGGGTCGTATTCCTCCGAGCCACCGATAAAACCATTCGGAGACCGAACCAAACATCGGATGATTATTCGAGTAGATGTTGTCACTTTCCTTCCAGGTCTCCCAGAGCGTTGTTGCACCCCGGTCGATCATGTGGCCCCATCCTGGGTAGTTTGTACTATTGACCACGTCGAACACAGCCTGAGGAGAAACATGGTGCGACAATGCTTCTAAGATGTACTTCGTACCGAAAATTCCCGTACTGAAGTGGCCAGCCGGTCCGCGCTGCACGGCTAGTAGGAGCGAATCCTTCGCCGCATCCTTTTGATCCTCCGGGACAACGCCATGGTAAAGCAAAGTGGCAAAGAGCGTCTGTCGATTGATGGGCCCGGCCACAGGCTGGTCCCAAAACGCTTTCCTGAGGCGATCACTGATTTGATCCGCAAGTCTCAAGTACTGGTCAGAACGGGCTTCATCCCCCAATACCTCGGCAAATGTGGCCATGATACGTGCACATTGTAGATAGTGAGCGGTCCCAATCAACTCCACGGGTACAGGCTCAAGGGATTCATGATCACTAAGACCCTGATCCACCCAGGCATTGGGGTGCAGGCGGGCCACTTTGTCCATCCATTGCACATTTTGGTCATAGAGTTCGCGTACGAAGTCCTCATCACCATAGTACAAATACAAATAGTACTGGGTAATGAGGTAGGCAGACTCCCAGCTGATGCCACAGTACTGAATACCCACATACGGCGCCGTGTCCACGAAGGAAGTATCATTCATGGCATCCAACCAGTCATACACGGTCTTTCGATAAAAGGCCTGCATATCAAAATTGTAGATGAACGCCTCGCTCGTGGCGTTGATGTCGCCACCGTAGCCAAACTTCTCCCGGGCGGGACAATCGGATTGCACACTGACCAGGTTGGCAAGAAAAGTACGCTCAGTCGCCTTCTGAATGGAATTGAGCAACGCCGATGAAGACGAAAAGCTACTTTCATTGGGCACATTAGAATGCATCGACAAACCAACAAGATCAGACCGATCAGGCGCCTGCTGCAGTCCCTCTACCTCTATGTATCGGTAGGCGTGGTACGTAAATGGCGGCTGAAACCACGCGTCTGGATCCTCACCAATGATATAAGCATCGGCTTGCCACGCGATATCAGGTGCTCCAGGACCCCCTACTCCGGGTTGCTTGATCTGGCCGATCACCGTGGTCATGGGATTGAGGCTCCCATCGTCGTAGATCCGCTCACCAAAGCGGAGGTTGATCGTGTCACCTCGCTTTCCATGCAACCTTGCCCGATAGGTACCGGTAAAGTTCTCCCCCATGTCCACGATCCATCGTCCGGGACCTTGGGGGTAAATGCCTATGGGCGCAATTTCTCGCGTGATTTGCACCGGTGGGATAAACGCCCTTTGCAATTCGCCTCCTGGTGATTCCGCTCGCTGGGTTCGTTCCCAAAGGTCGTCGTCAAATCCCGGAGCATTCCACCCTTCGATCTCTTGATTGGCGTTGTAGGTCACGCCGATGTACACGCTATTTCGAAGCAAGGGACCAGTGGCGTACGTCCATGTGGTGTCCGAAACGATGTCCATGCTCTCCCCATTGGCGTATTCAATAGAAAGTTGAGCGAGGAAAGTTGGCTTCCCCACCTTAGTGTCCTCCCTGAGGTTTCTCATACCCCATTTCCTCAGAGGCAAAGGATTGTAAAAGCCATTGCCCAAGGAGACACCGAGGCAATTGGCCCCTTCGGCCAACAGGTGGGTAACCTCGTACTCGGTGAAGTAGATTCTTTTACTAAAGTCTGTCCAGGCGGGATCCAGCGTGTTCTTTCCTACAAGCTCACCATTGATGGAGGCTTGGTAGTACCCTGCGGCCGTGATGCTCAGCCGCGCCGACTTGATTTGACTTGCGGTTTGAAACTCTTTTCTAAAAAGTGGGGCCGGTTGGTTGAGGTAAAAGAGCGAATCATGCACGGGCGTTGTCCTCCCATCCGCAATCCAGATGGCATCGCTGTCCTTAAGATTACGGGGTACTTTCGGAGGCTCTTGTGCGCAAGCAGCGCAAAACAACACGGCTGCAAGCAGGTAGCCACCGGTCAGAGATTGCCAGCCCCGATTGCACTTAGATTTAGGTTTCACGGGCAACGCATTTCATTGACTGTCGGATCATAACGAATTGTGTCTTAAAACGTCCCATTTGTCTTGATTCTTTTGAAACATGGCCCTGGCAAAAGGACACAGCGGCATGACTTTTCTTCCTTCTGCTCTGACCGTTTCCACCATATGTTCGAAAAGGGCCTTCCCGACGCCCGTTTGTCCATGACCTTCGTTGACACCCGTATGATCGATGATCAAAAGCTGGCCGTCATTGGCCAGAGAATAGGTCATTTCTCCTAGTTCTGTTTCTTCTTCTTTAGCGACGAAGCGTCCTTTACTTTCTTGTTCTTCTTTGGTAATGTTCATTTCTCAAGAATAGATTGGGTATACACCTGCTACTTCCGTGCAAACTGTCAACTAATTTATGGAAGGCAAGTTCCCCGTTTCGATCGGAATTTCAGCTTTCGACTTTCCCCTCTTCATGAAAGCACCCGCCTAGTACAAACTAGTCCAAAGTAGTCATTCAAAATCCTGCAGCGGGTTGTGTAGTACGGAACTGAGCATCAGACAAATTCAAAAAGAAGCTAAATGCCCTGGTCTCTATTCGTAAATCTCTACGACCAACTCTATTTCCACTGCCTGTCCTCGCGGCAGCGACGCCATCCCGACCGCGGCACGGGCATGCTTACCACGCTCACCAAAAACATCAACCATCAAATCTGAAAATCCATTAATGACCTTAGGCTGCTCCACGAAGGCCGGATCTGAATTCACTATACCCAGGACCTTAACGATTCTTTTGACGCGCTTTAAGTCTCCCAACATGGCCTTTAATACCGCCAATTGGTTAATAGCGGTCAATCGGGCGCCCTCGTAGCCCTTCTCGATAGACACGTCGAGTCCCAGCTTGCCCGTGATCTCCGTGCCATCCGCGTACCTTGGTCCCTTTCCAGCTAGGAAAATGAGGTTGCCCGCTTGCACACCGTTGACGTAGTTAGCAACAGGTTCTGGCGGACTAGGCAGTGTAATGCCCAGTTCTTGCAGCCTTGCTTCCGGATTATAGTTGGCATCCGGCCCTTCGGTTTTGGCACAGGAAGAAATTAGACTGATGAAGACGACGAATAGGCAGAAGGATTTGAGCATAGTTTTTTGTTATTTTATTTGGTAATCAAATAATATGACAAGTCAATATTCTATTTATACATAATATTCTGAAACCGACAGATAAGAGTGGAGTTGGCTATGTCGTTGACCGACTACCAGGTGCTGGAGTCGCACCCTGTCCTTGCGGCCCGGATGGAGCCGGCACCCAGCATGGCCTTTGTGCGTCAGGTTGCGCGGCTGAGGTATAGGTGAGAGCCGGATGAGCCGCCCAATGCGTATTCCTTTACGCCCCGTCAAAAGCGAAGCATCATATAACCGAGGTTTTGGTAGTGCGTGACGGTAGTAAGCATGGAGGTGGCGACCTCCACCTCGTCGAGCAGTTGGTCAGGTTTGAAGTTTCGGCCGATCAGAGACTGGCCGCAGACCGTGATTTTCACTCCCGCACTTTTCAGCGCCTTCATCAGTTCCGCGTTCGGGTTGGGATTTCCAAACCGCTCCTCGTACGTTTTGTCATCCAAGGTCGAGTACGTGGACTGTCCATGAAGTGCAAGCACGACGTCCATCTTCTCGGGAGGCACTCCACCTACCGCGTGAAGATTGAGCATACGGGCCACATTGTTCAGGGAGCGATCGAGCAAAGACTTGTCGACCGTGCCACCGAAGACATCGATTACAATTCGGTACTCTTGGTTCGGGTCGGGCTTGACCGTGGCCTCGGGAATCTCATAGATCGCACCAAAGTCCTTGATCACGGGATTGACCTTCTGCGATTGGGCCAGCGAAGTGAATGAAATGATTATGAAAAGGAAGATCAGGGTAGCTTTCATCATTGAGTCATTTTCATTCCCGTGAATCTATAGATTTTTGAAGGGAACCTTCAATAGCCCACGTGACCTTGGGACGGTCGTGGCTCATTTTTTCGTTACTTTTCTAGTTCACAATCGGGAGAGCGGTGCGTTGAACAAGACTAAGAAATACGAACAGATCCAGACCTATTTCAAAAAAAGGATCCAACGGGCAGAGATCCCCATCAATGCCTACCTCCCTTCAGAGCATGACCTCTGCGAGCAGTTTTCAGCGACCCGGACCACCGTTCGTAAGGCTTTGGACGAGCTCTTGAAAGAGGGCTACATCGAAAAAGAGCATGGAAGAGGAAGTCGGGTCATAGAGCGCCGGAAATCGCTGGGACTACCGACCATCAAGGGTTTTTCTGGTTCTACAGACCATGAGATAGATACGGAGGTCACACAACCTCCTCAAATAGCGGATTGGGACCCAAGAATCGCTTTCCCTCTCAGTGAAGACGAGAAGAAATCGCCCTGCGTGTACTTCCAACGCGTCAGACGCATCGACGGGCGTCCCATCATCCTCGAAAACACCTGGTACTCCGCCAATGCACTGTGCCTCATCCCTGCCAACGACTTCGTCGAAGGCTCCTTCTTCAAGACGCTGAGTCAAAAGTTCCATGTCGAAGTCAAGGGAGTCGAGCAGGAGATCAGGTCAGAGCTAGCAACGACAGCCGTGGCTCAACGGCTAGAGGTAAAAGTTGGTCTTGCCATCCTCTTTCTATCAGTACGGTTTCGGACAAGTGATCCTAAACTCAACCTGTATGGTAGTTGGTATTGTAATACTTCGGCGTATCCGATCGTGAGCAGCTACTTTTCCTAGAAATAGAACCGCCAACTTGTACGTACAAGTAGTATTGGATAAATTCGAAGAAGGAAACCCACCATCCGTTGACATGGATTTTCACGACACCAATTTCATCATCATTGGCGGCACATCAGGCATGGGCCAATCTGTCGCATTGGCTTTGAAGGCACAAGGTGCCCATTTGGTAGTGGTTGGCCTGAGCGCTGAAGATTGCAGCGAAATGGAGGATCAGTTAGCCGGTCAGGGACTCGCCCTGTGTGGTGATGCTACCGAGCCCGCTACGATAGCAGCGGCCATAAAAAAGGCCCACGGTCAGTTTGGGGCCATCACTGGGCTCTTTCATGTCGCAGGCGGTAGCGGTCGACGCTGGGGGGATGGGCCGCTGGAT
>JBCCXG010000222.1:0-8802 GCA_039191945.1 Bacteroidota bacterium | reverse complement strand
CAAAACCTTTGTAAGTCACCGTATTGTTCCATCCCCAAAATGTCGTCGGTGTACCGTTGCCAATGGCTCCGAAAACAATGTTGCCATCATCGTCCATCAAGTATCTTGGATCTCCGGGTTGTAAGCCATCGGGAATGTCCGTGTCAGTACTCTTCCACGTTCCGAGGAAGGTTGACCCCTGGAACTGGCCCAACGGCTCACCCAACTGGATGATGTTGGCTCGCCGGCTTTGCCCGCCAGGAGCATTGAAAGTACCTTCAATTTCCTCAACATCAGAAAAAAGCTTGGTCACCTCATTTTGTACATAGGAATAGGTAAGAATTGTATTCCAGCTAATACCACCTATGTCCAACACATCAAAGTCCAGTGAAAGGTCGATGCCTGTATTTTGCACCTCTCCCACATTTTGCAGCACACTACCTCCTCCATCAACATCCGCCAATGGTACATCGAGCAGCAAATCTGAAGTGGTCATCGTATACCAATCTACACTCAAATTCGCTCGTCCCTGGAAGAGCCCCAAGTCCACTCCAATGTTGGTTTGTGTAGTGGTCTCCCATTGCAGGTCGGCATTTTCTCTAGAAGCAACTTCTGTTCCGGCCACGGCCGAAGCTCCATCAAATGCGTAACTGTTAAAGGTCAGCGTACCAAAGGTCGAGAATGCACCAACGTTTTGGTTACCCACCTGGCCCCAGCCAGCGCGTAGCTTCAACTCACTCACCATGTCGCCGGGTACGAGATCAGCAAAACTATAACCTGCCGCTACAGACGGGAAGACCCCCGTTCTATTTTCAGGACGGAAGACAGAGGAGTTATCAATACGTACCGTACCTGTGACAAACAGATTGCTAGCCAGGTTATACTCGCCACGGAACATCACAGACGATACCTCCGTCTTGGTGTAGCCATTTCGGGCCACCTGCCCAGAGTTAGGCGCCAGTTCTGCCTGATAGAAACCATTGGGTAGTGTCAAACCATTGGCACTGTAACCGTTAAAGCGATTTTCGTTGAAAGAGTACTCATACAGCCCTGTAACTTTCACATTGTGTATCCCAAACTCTCGTTGCCAAGTCAGGATGTTACTGAGCTGATACAACGTGCTTTTATTACCCCCGAAGCTTGCATTGGGCAATCGAAGGTCGCCGGTCTCTACCGCATAGTTTTCTGCAGAGCTGTTGATGAGGCTCACGCCCGCCAGCAAACGATAGTTGAGTCCTTCGATAATGTCGTAGCTGAAATCGAGGTTTCCGTTCACCCTGTCGATGATGTCGTTGAAGTCGCTTTCACTGAGTACAAATACGGGGTTGTCATTGAGTGATGCGATCCCTTTAATCGATCTGAAGTTGTACCCCCCATCTTCGTTGAATACGGGTGTCGTCGGATCCCAGGTCACCGCTTTGAATATCGGACTGCCCTGGAATAGGTTTTGACGGTTGAAGTCGTTGTGATTCTCCGAGCGGGTTCCGAAAATATTGGCATTCACACGGATCTTCTCGTTGACCTGCACGCCCAGATTGGAACGTACTGACAAGCGCTTGAATCCAGTATTGATGACAATACCCTCCTGATCCACATAGTCGCCGGAAATGAAGTAATTGAACTTGCCTTCCTGGCCACTTGCCGATAGTCTCAAATTATGACTGAAGCCCCTCTGGAAGATTTCGTCCTGATAGTCAGTACCTCCTGTAGTTCGTAGCTGATCAATCTCCTGATCGGTGAAGATGGGTGATCCACCTGTCCGAACACGTCGCTGATTTTCGATGATGGCGAAGTCAACGACACCTAACTGATCCAAATTGTCAGGGACCGAAGAACTTGTACCGAAGTACTCCACGTTGATCTTGCCTTTGCCCGATCCACGTTTTGTCGTTACCATAATGACTCCGTTCGAACCACGAGAACCGTAAATGGCAGTCGCGGAGGCATCTTTTAATACATCAAAGGACTCGATATCGTTCGGATTGAGTGTGGCAAGATCTCCCCCGATGATTCCATCGATCACTACTAGCGGGGCATTATTTCCAGTAATGGAGTTGACCCCTCGAACACGGATCTTGACGCCCGCCCCAGGTTGGCCGGAGGTCCGCGAAACAATCACCCCTGATGCTCTTCCTTGGAGGGCATCCTCTACCCGGGCAATCGGCTGTGCTTCAAAGGACTCTGCAGTCACTTGCGCGAGTGAACCCGTCAAGTCACTCTTTTTCGCCGTACCGTATCCGATGACGACCACCTCTTCCAACTGGGCAATGTCCGCCTCCAGGACCACATCCAAATTGCTTCTTCCATTCACTGCCACTTCCTGTGTCACATACCCAACAAAGCTTACGATCAATGTTGCGTCTCCCGGCGCCTGGATGGAATACTTCCCATCAATGTCGGTAATGGTGCCTTGGGTAGTCCCTTTGACGAGTATACTCACACCCGGCAGGGCCTCCCCCTCGTCCGTCACCGTACCGGTAACCGTTTGGGACAAAGCTTGGGCCGGAGCGCCTAGCCATAAGGCCATTCCGAGCGTCACCGTCATCAGCTGTTGCCACCATTTTTTGAGTTGAATTTTCATCATAGATAGTTTGGTTAAAACATTCTTCACTTTGTAGCCTCCAAATAAAGAGGGATAAGCACCGGACCGATTAATGAATATTATCAATTGATTGCCAGATATTATCTCATCCCATTTGAGACCTTAGCAATTTGCCAGTTAAGCCCTGTTTCAAAGGCGACGAATTGCCAATATCGAAGCACATATGATTTTTCGATCAAAAGTTGATAATGACGCAAGCAATTATGTATTGACTTTGGAGAAACTTGTGATTCAGTATCTATTTTGCATCACATCTCCTGATGCACCCGAATAGTGTTGGAAAATGGTCAGAGAAGCCCTCTTTATTAGTGTCGATTGGGGCACAAGTAATTGCCGACTTCGACTCGTTGAGCGCTCGTCTTTGCGAATCTTAACGGAGATGAAAACGGAAGTAGGCATTCGCCAGTGCTATGAGGGTTTTCAATCGCAGAAAGATCAAGATCAGGAGTCTTTCTTTGGTCAATACCTGGCAACTCAAGTGAGACGGCTTTCAGGTTATGGGGATAAGCTAACTATCGTCTTATCAGGTATGGCCTCGGCCAACATCGGCTTGAAAGAATTGGAGTATGCTGCGCTGCCCATCAGAGCTAGCGGGGAAAACTTGATCACGGAAGAAACAGCCCTCAACACGCTCTCAAACCGCTGTCTATTGATTTCTGGTGTCAGGGCGTCACAGGATGTCATGCGGGGAGAAGAGATACAGGCAGTGGGTCTGTCGGAATACTTACCGGTTGATGGAGAAGCCATCCTGCTATTGCCAGGCACCCATAGCAAGCATCTGAGCTACTCTTCAGGCGATTTCCACGCATTTTCCACCTTTATGACTGGCGAGCTCTTTGAGGTCTTATCACAGCATACGATTCTGGTCAATTCCCTGGAAAAAACGGCTTGGGACGACAACTCCAAAGGTCCATTTCTCGACGGTGTGCGAGCAGGCGTCGATGGTCGGCTGACGCGTGAACTATTTGGCATCAGGGCTGGAGCCATTTTATCATCAACAGCGCCACACCTCAACTACTTTTATCTCAGTGGGCTACTCATCGGCGATGAATTGCGGTCAATCGCTCGTGATCCAAGACCCGTATTTCTTGCAGCTAGCAAACCGCTGGACCAGCTGTATCTCACGGCGCTGGCGGAAGTCATTGATGACAACCAAATTCATTGTATCCACCCCGAAGCCGTAGAGCAGGCATTGATCTTGGCTCACGCGAAAATACTGGCAACCCATGAGTGAGACCTCCACTATCCTTGACGAGTTCGGTCAAGCGCCGATCATTGGGATCATGCGCAACATTGAGGCATCCACTGGGCATCGCGTAGCCGCGTGTTACCAGCAAGCGGGACTCAAGTTTCTTGAAGTGACCATGAACAGCTCTGACGTGACAGAACTCATTCCGGGACTCCAGTCGCAATATCCCAACCTGATCATTGGAGCAGGTACCGTGCGAAATACCAAAGAACTGAAAGCCGCCATGGGTCTGGGAGCGCAGTTCATCGTTACGCCCATTCTGGATGAAGAGGTGATCAAAACGTGTGTGCGTGCCAACCTTCCCGTATTCCCTGGGGCGTACACACCGACAGAAATCTACCAGGCCTGGTCACTTGGCGCCATGGCGGTGAAAGTATTCCCGGCAAACCAACTTGGAGCAGGCTATGTGAAAGATGTGCTCGCTCCATTGGATGAGGTGCCACTGGTACCCACGGGAGGTGTAAACAAAGACAATATCCGATCTTTTTTCGAGGCCGGCGCCTTCGGTGTCGGTATGGGTGGCTCCTTGCTGCCCCGAGACCTCATTGTTGGAGAAGATTTCAACCCACTTTTAGGACATTTTGTTGAGCTAAGAGAGAAGATTGCAGACTTTCTTGGTAAACCAACAGGACCATGGGAATAGCTTGATTCCCATCATTCAAGTGCGCTAGAAAAACTGAATGTTTCCTTCATTGATCCACCAATAGCCTTCTAAGCAGCAGACCTTTGCGATATTGGTCACGAATCTTGAGTCGCCATCACCATGGCTATTCTGAAGGAGAAGTATTGAACCTGGATCAAGTGAATATGATACAGCTTGCGGCAAAAGCGCTCATGGATACCCGAGTGATGAAGCCCAGGAGTAATTTGGGCATATTATGACGTTAGAAAACCGGAACGCTTTTGCCTACGCCACCATTGTCGCGATGGGTGGCCTCATTTTCGGATTAGACGCCGCATTGATCTCCGGGACGCTCAATTTCGTTGCTGAGGAATTTGGGCTCTCGGACCTGCAAATAGGTTCCGTCGTCAGTGCACCAGCCTTCGGGGTATTGGTTGCCCTTCCTTTTGCGGGATACATTAGTAATCAGCTAGGCAGGAAAAAGACCATTCAAATCATCGCGCTGCTCTACGTTGTATCAGCGGTAGGTTCAGCGCTGGCTCCGAGCTTCACCGCACTGGTATCTGCGCGCTTCTTAGGCGGATTAGCCTTTAGCTCCCTCTCCATGGCCTCGATGTACATCGGCGAAATCGCTCCTCCTGCCTACCGCGGGAAGCTCGTCGCCATGATCCAAATCAACATTGTTATTGGCCTGTCCGGGGCGTACTTCATCAACTATCTCATCTTACAATGGACACAAAGCGAAGCAGGCTGGGTCGAAGCCCTGTCCCTGGACGAGCATACCTGGCGCTGGATGTTAGGATCGGAGATCCTTCCTGCGATCGCTTGGTTTGCCTTGCTCTTGATCGTACCCGAGAGTCCTTCATGGTTACTGCTTAGGGGCCGAAACAAAGAAGCTCGTACTATCCTTCAGCGTATTTTGCCTCAGGAGGAAATTGAGCCTCACATGGAAGAGATGCAAGGGAGCTTGCGCCAAAGCAATGAGGACCGGTCGATTCGCGCTCAACTGGCCGAGATCTTCAGTCGACCTATGAGAGTGACGTTGATCATCGCCATGACCCTGGCGATTGCCCAACAGACAACGGGTATCAATGCAGTGCTTTTCTACGCTCCCAGTGTATTTGAGCAATTGGGTATCGGTACCGACGCCGCCTTCCAACAAGCCATTTGGATTGGGCTGAGCAGCCTGGTCTTCACCGCTTTGTCCCTGGTCCTGGTTGATCGATTTGGTCGCAAGCCGATGATCCTCTGGGGAATGGTTTGGATCGTGGCGAGTTTAGGACTTTGTTCCTACGGCTTCTATTCCGCCCGGTATGTTCTGAGCGAAGCGGACATCTACGGCATGACCGAAATTCCCGAATTTCATCGAATGTTTGAGATGGCCGGGGTCGAATACGGCAACGACGCCGACTTTAAGGACGCCTTGATTGCGGCGTTGGGCGAAGCGGATGCGCGGAGGTTTCGCGGCGCTATTTTCGAGAAGGCGGCAAAGATCAATCCGGTGCTGATCCTCGTGGGTATCCTCAGCTTTATTGGTGCCTTTCACTTCTCCGTAGGCCCCATCATGTGGGTGCTGTTTTCTGAGCTGTTTCCCATTGCGATTCGAGGGGTGGCCATACCGTTTTATACCCTGGTCACCAGTCTCACAAGTTCGCTCGTACAACAATTTTTTCCCTGGCAGCTGGCCACGCTTGGGGGAGCGGGTACTTTTTTGTTTTATGCGTTGACGGTACTGATCGGGCTCTTGATACTCATGCGATTCCTGGTAGAGACGAAAAACCTGAGCATTGAAGAGATCCAGAGAAAGCTTATTTTGAGATCATCTAGCAATGCGTAGCACGACCTCGAGTGCGAGTCACATAGAAGATCAATCCCACAGCATTGGCAGTTGCACTATAGTGAATAAAGAAGTGTTAACACCCATTTTATTATGACTCGAATCACTCACACAAGCAGCAACACCCATGACCAGATTATTTTTGATCATCTTGTTATTGTTGGTCTGGGCGATGGTCAGTAATGCCCAACCACCAAACATCGTCCTTCTCTTCGCGGATGATGCTGGATACGCCGACTTCGGGTTTCAGGGAAGTGAGATCATGAAGACCCCCAACCTGGATCGACTGGCGAAAGAAGGCGTGCGCTTTACGCAAGGGTATGTACAAGCTTCCACTTGCGGGCCCTCTCGCGCTGCGCTCTTGACGGGTCGCTTCGCCCAGAGATTCGGTTTTGAGGAAAACAACGTCCCTGGCTATATGAGTGAGGTCTCCGCAGCTGACGGTACTGAAATGGGTTTGCCGCTCGATCAGCAAACCATGGCCGACTACCTACAGACCGCGGGCTACCGAACCGCGATCTTCGGCAAGTGGCACCAAGGTGGGGCAGACCGGTTTCATCCTACGAAAAGAGGATTTGATGAGTTCTACGGGTTTCGGGGAGGTGCCAGGAGCTACTTCCCATATACCCAACCTCCTGGCGACCCACAAAACCGACTAGAGCGGGGATACAATCAATTTGAGGAGCACGAAGGCTACTTGACCGACGTACTGGGGGATGCGGCGGCGGCTTTCATCGAAGCGAACAAGGACCAACCGTTCTTTGCCTTCGTCTCGTTCAACGGTGTTCACACGCCGACGGAAGCCCTGCCGGAGGACATCACCCAATTTCCTGAACTGGAGGGGAAGAGACAAATACTTGCCGCCATGACCCTGGCACTCGATCGCGCCTGCGGGGTGGTTCTGGACAAGTTGGAAGAACTGGGTTTGGCGGACAACACCCTGGTGGTTTTCACCAATGACAATGGCGGGCCTTCCGATCGAAATGCCTCAGTGAACCTACCCCTAAGCGGCACCAAATCCAACCACATGGAAGGCGGATTGCGCGTTCCCTTCGTCATGCGGTGGCCCGGAGTACTGCCAGCCAATTCCACCTATGATCTTCCTGTCAGTACCATCGATCTGCTACCCACCTTTGTGGCGGCCGCTGGTGGATCAATCGATGGACCGGCGGTGGATGGCGTGGATCTTCGCCCCTTCATCGCGGGGGAGAGAGAAGATCGTCCTCACGAGGTCCTGTTTTGGAAGAAGGAAACGCGTGCGGTGATGCGGGAAGGAGACTGGAAGTTGATCCGGTTTTCCGACCGGCCGGCCCATCTCTTTAAGATCGACGAGGACATGGCCGAGCAAAATGACCTGGCAGCGCAGTACCCCGATCGAGTCAAAGCGATGTACAAGGCACTTTACGATTGGGAAATGACCTTGGAGCGTCCCATGTGGATGCTGCACCGTAGGTACGAAAAATACGACGTAGATCGGATGCTGCAGTACTGGCCGAATCATGACTGACTATTCGTTCGTGGGGACACGAACCTTTGGGTGGATGACATGCCGCAGGTGACAACACCTGCAGCGGCGCAGAAAACGATCTCCAGATCCCAAGGAGATTAGCGGCAAAAAACATCCTACCTTGCCCATAACCTAACAGGGCCAACGTAACGTGAACATAAGTCCAAAAGCGAAAAGGAACATGTCAAGGATTGCTCCCTTCGCGATCATCTGGGTATTAAGTGGATGGATAACAGATATCACTGAGATCGGAATAAGACGTAATCAAGACCTCAATCCAGATACTGATATTTCCTTCACCATCCCGGTGCTGATTTTTGCCAGTCTGGCGAATGCTCTGGTCGGACTCATCGTAGGGGCTTTGGAAGTGATTTATTTAGAAAAGAGATTCTCCAACCGAACCCTGTGGGCTAAGCTTCTTTACAAATTCTTCATCTACCTCACCTTAATGATTGTCATTATCGTCATCTTCTATCCGGTGGCCTTAGCGCTCGAAACGGGCAATAGCTTACTGGCAGTTGATGCCTGGCAACAACTGGGTAGGTTTCTCATCAGTATCTCTTTTCTTGTCACCTTATTTCATTTATCCGTCAGGCTCATTTTTAGCTTGATCTATTCGGCTATCAGTGAAAACTTAGGTCATCACCTGTTTTTGAATTTTTTCACTGGGAAGTACCATCAACCCAAAATCGAAAAGCGGATTTTCATGTTCCTGGACATGAAATCTTCGACGACCATCGCCGAAGCGCTCGGCCACATCAAATACTTCAAACTGCTGGACACCTATTACAAGATCATGTCGGACCCCATCATCAATTCATTCGGTGAAGTCTACCAGTACATCGGAGATGAGATCGTGATTTCGTGGAACCCTGACAAGGGGATTGACCAGGCCAACTGCATCAAATGCTTCTTTGATATACGCGATCAACTTAGTGAACAAAAAGAAGTCTTATCTAACGAGTTTGGCTTCGAAATTGGTTTCAAAGCTGGGATTCATTTCGGT
>JBCCXG010000221.1:0-8818 GCA_039191945.1 Bacteroidota bacterium | reverse complement strand
GTGGTGACAGTGGACGCGCCGCCTTTATCGGCGCCGTCTCTTCAATCTCCTTCGAACATTACCTTCAATGCCTTTACCATTCGGTGGAACAACGTCAATGGTTCTACGGGATACCGTGTAGATGTGTCTCGAAACCAGTCGTTCACACAGCTGGTATTGAACAATGCTTCGGTCCAGGGCACCAGTCGAAGTATCACTAACCTGAGCCCGGGTACCACCTATTATTACCGTGTTCGCGCGGTCAACCAAGGTGGCGCTTCTGGTTACTCTTCTAACAGTGTGGCGACAAATGCAGGCATCTCGGGACTAGATTATGCGGTGATGGGACAAGCAAAGAGTTACACCTTCAGTGATCCCTTACCTGGTTGGAACTGGAGTCTTTCGGGCGGCGGCACAATATCTAACAAATCGAACTCCGGCGTGACCGTGACCTGGACCAACAATGGCACCTGGACCCTCTCGTATACCCAATGGGGGACTGTCGTCGATAGTTATGAGATTTACGTCGCTTTGCCACCTGTTCCTGCTGTACCTGGCGTACAAGCACCATCAAATGTGCAATGGAATGCCTTCCGGGCGAACTGGGCCTCCGTGAGTGGAGCTTCCAAGTATGAAATCGATGTCTCACGAAATAGTAACTTTACCAGCCTGGTGGTCAACGATTTGGAGACCAGTAATACCTATTACGATGTCAGTGGCCTTGCCAAGTCGACAAACTACTACTATCGGGTTCGGGCGAAGAACGCTGGAGGTACGTCGGCTAGTTCAAGTGTGAGAACCGTCACGACCCGTCAAGGTATCGAAGGCGACTTTGACGTGTTGTTTTCTGACCAGAAGACCTACACGTTTTCCAATCCTGTCTCCGGTGCTTACTGGGAGGTGCCTACTGGCGGGATACTCGGTTCTTCCAACAACACACAAGCCATCATTACCTGGTATCAACATGGTACGCATACCTTGCTATATAAGCAGGGCACAAGCGTTATCGACCAGGTCACTGTCGAGGTGGAGGCGCACCCTTTGACGGCACCTACGATAAGGGATCCCGAAGATGTGACCTTTCGATCATTTACCGCAGCCTGGCAAAATGTCAATTGGGCGGATTCCTATGAACTTGATGTTTCCAGGAATCAGATCTTCACGCAACTGGTTGTTGATGGCCGAGAAGTGACAGGTCTCAGTTCCGCAGTGGAGGGATTAGAGGATGGCCTGACCTATTACTACCGTGTCCGTGCAGAAAATCCTGGAGGTTTCTCAGGGTATTCTACCGTGCAGACAGTAACGATGAACGAGGGGGTGATGGGTCCTGGTGACGCTGTGCTGGGAGATATTGTGACCTACACGTTTTCAGACCCAGTCCAAAATGGATATTGGTTCGTTTCGTCCGGAGGTCAAATGTCTGCGGAAACTGAAAATAGTGTCACAGTAAACTGGGAAGCAGATGGCCTGCAGCGGGTGGCTTACATGCAAGCGGGCCTGATGCTCGATGATTTGGAGGTGTTTATTAGGTTACCGCCTCCACCAGCTCAGCCCAACCTACTGTCACCAACTGATGTCACTCCAAACTCCTTCCGCGCGCGATGGTCTTCGGTGGCCGGCGCGGATCACTACCGCATCGACGTATCCAAGCAACAAAACTTCGCGAATCCCGTGGTCGCTGGCCAGTTGGTCAACGGAACAAGCCGTACGATTAGTGGGCTCGATGATGAGACCCTGTACTACTATCGCGTGAGTGCTGAAAACGCCGGTGGCGGATCTGAATATGCCCTCGCTTCAGTCAACACCTTACCCGGGATTGTAGGACCATCGGAGGTGTTTCGGGATGATGCCATACAATACACCTTTAGTAATCCACATCCCCAGGGAAGCTTTTCACTGGATGGCGGCGGTATCCTAGCCAGTAATACGACTGAGTTTGCTCAGATTGCGTGGACGGAGTTGGGTTCCCACAAACTCACCTACCGTGGGGGTGGAAGTATACTCGATGAGCTGATAGTGGAGGTGGTCATCCGGCCGGTTCCTGCCCCACCCACCACCAGGACAGCTATCAATTCTACGTACCAATCCTTTCAGGCAAGATGGAATTCTTCATCGCTTGCGGATTCTTATCGGGTGGACGTGGCAACAGACATGAGCTTTCAAGAAGTAGTTTTTGAAAATCTATCGAGCACCTCACTGAGTAAGCACATCACGGGCCTTGATCCTGATCGGAGCTACTACTATCGGGTACGAGCGGTCAACGCCTCAGGCACTTCGAGCCCCTCTGCGCCGCGATTGGCCACCACTACGAAAGTGCCAACTCCTACTTTAGTGGTATCGTTTATCGATGCGCATTTTGGGGAGCTGGTCACAGCGATGATCTCGTCTCCAAATTCGGACTTCTTTTACGAATGGTTCGACGCTCAGGAGGCAGAAAATGCTTTTGCGGAAGGCGCCACCATCGATTTCGAGGTGTACCAGGACCAACAGATCTATGTCGCCGCCAACTATCGAGGTCATCGGTCAGAGCGAAGTCTTCTCACGGTCAATATGGATGAAGAGACCGCCTACAACTGGATTCAAACGGAAGCCTTTGATAATGAAGGTTCGATTGGCGGCTCCCGACAATATTTTGATCACCTGGGGGGGCTCTTTCAGCAGCAGTCGAAAGATCTTTCCAGGGATCTGATCCTCATCAGTCAAAGTAACTACGATCGACTGAATCGCGCTGCACTAGCCACCCTACCGGTACCGGTGACCAGTATGAGTGCCTTTGAGTTACAGCGGGATTTCGTCACCGCCGGTGGTCAACCCTATGACTACACCCGTTGGGAGACTGACAGTCCAGTGCCTGTAGATCGCAGCATTGATGGCTCTCTAGGGTACTATTATAGTGCCAACAATACTAGCGAATCAACCGTAGACCATTCCTCCTACCCATTTGCGCGAACGGTGTTCTACGATGATGGGTCAGGGGAGGTAAAAACTACCGCGGGTCCTGGGGATCCCTTCATGACCGATCCAAGCAAGCGGAGCTACGTAAAGACTTTCCCCGTCACCTCGGAGCTCAACAATGTCGTGGTAGCTGGGAAACATGGTCATAAGTACCTCAGGGTCCGAAATGCCTTAGGTGGCTTCACGATGCAAAGTCTCGGGGGTGTGGTCGTCAAGCAGGTGGCGAGAGATGCACAAGGTCAGGAAATGGTCACTTACACTGATGCTGATCAAAATGTCCTCATCACCGCATATAGCAAGGTGGCGGGAGGTGTACCTTTCAGGTTGCGATTCAGTGGTACCGCCCAGAGTGGTGTGGATTTCCACCTCCCTCAGCAGCGCAGCCTGTCCATACCAGGTTTCGATGGGGGATTGTTCAACCTCGTTACCGATGAGCCCCAAACCAACATAAATAGCGTCGATGCGGGTTTTTACCGATTGTCCGCAGGCAGTGTATCCTACGACTTGACGTACTATAACCCCGCTTTTCATTTCTATGATGAACTGGGTCGACTCAAGGTAAGCGTGGCTCCGAATGGGGTGGAGGTCATTCTCAACGCGTCCGACGCGGACATTAATGCGGCTTTTGTCACAGATATTCCCTTTGCTACATACTATGAATATGATACGCAAGGCCGACTCAAAGAGACAAGGGAGTACGAGGCCGGGACCACTCGGTACATGTATCGTAGGGACGGACAAATACGTTTTTCTCAAAATAGCCTGCAGAGAACCAAAGGCTATTTTTCCTATACCACCTACGATCGCTCTGGACGTCCCGTCGAATCTGGACAATATACCGGCGGGGGCCAGTTCGCCTTTGAATCAGAAGAGCTGGAAGGGGAGCTGGAAAAGATCCATGGTGAGGACTTCTTGCATGAGGTGATGGGCCGGGAAGACTGGGTGCGCACTACTTATGATATCGATGATCCAAATGAAGGCGCGACGGCCACGGAAAGCCTCAACCTGGAGCTATCAAGCCCGCTTCCTGCAGGGTATCCCGTCATTCAGGCACAGGGTTCAGTGACATTACTGCCTGGATTTTCTTATGAAGCCACCAGCGAATCAACCAATTTAACCATTCGAACGTCTGACGAACCGGGTATTTATCCGGCACCAGAATTTCCGTTCGAGCAGTACTTCACGGCTGGAGCGGTTTCCTACACCGAAAATGAGCACTCTAAAACCTGGTACAGCTATGATGATCAGGGGAGGGTCGTGGACATGTGGGTTTGGTACAAAGCACTTTTTGCTCGACCGAAGCATGTTGGGTATCAGTATGACTTTGGAGGTAATGTGCAGAAAGTCAGCTACCAGGAAGGTGAGGATGATGCATTTTTCCATACTTACGTATACGACGCCGACCGAAGGCTACACCGTGCCTATGCCTCGACCGATGAGGACGCAGTAGACGATCGTCGGAGCGAGGCATTGCAAGCAACGTACATTTATTATTTACACGGTCCGCTGAAGCAGGTGATACTTGCGGACGGACTCCAGACCATTGACTATTTCTATAACCTGGCCGGTCAGCTCAAGGCCATCAATGACCCCAATGATTTGGGTGCTGATGCTTTCGCCCAGCTATTTGAGTACTACCCAGGTGATTTCAACAACTCCGTCCTCCCTGCGGCTGCGCCAGCTACCCCAAGGTTTGATGGAAACATCGCCCGGGTGAAATGGCGTTCTCAGCGGCCTTCCGCAGGGCCTTCTGGCATAACGACGATGGACTATACCTACGACGATCGGAGTTTTCTTGCCGAGGCCGGGACACCTGGGACTGAGGTTTACAAGGTCGAGCAGCTGACTTATGATCCCAATGGTAACCTACTTACGTTGCGTCGGAAGAATGCGTCAGGCAGTCCGTTGCATGATTTTACGGGAGATCGGTACTTCGATTATGAAGATCCTGATGAGCCGGGAAAATATACAAACAAGCTTCGCGCCATCCAGGGCTTTGCTGAGTGGGATTATGATGAAATCGGGCAGCTGAGTGAGCAGCGATTGGCGGACGGTACCCTGATCAGACCACGGTATGACGTGACTGGTAAGGTTACTGAGGTGCTGGACGAGATGAATGTGCGACAACAGGGATTTGCCTACGACGATCGGGGTTTCCGCATGCAGAAAGTTGATCATGCATCCAATGATGCGGAGACCATTTCTGTCCGCGATGCCGCCGGTCAGCTCTTGGCTGTCTATCAGAAGCAGGGAGGAGAGTACGTTCCCACAGAGCATCCAATCTATGGTGCAAGTCGTCTGGGCAATTACTACGGGCAGAACGGACTTACGCAGTACGAACTCAAGGATCACTTAGGGAACATCCGAGCGCTGGTTAATAAGGGCACTGGCAATACGGACTACCATGCCGATTACTATCCTTTCGGTCTGGTCATGCAGCAGCAGGGGCAGCCCAGTCGATATGGGTATCAAGGTGACTTCGCCGAAGCGGATCCTGAGACAGGTTGGAATCACTTTCAGCTAAGGCAGTACGATCCGGTGATCGGGAGGTGGATGGTGCCGGATCCGTATAAGCAGTACAATAGCCCATATTTGGGAATGGGAAATAACCCGGTAAACGCTGTTGATCCTGATGGGGGTTGTGTTGGCCCAGATTGTCCGGTCCAAACTGATTTTGGAAATTGCATGTGCTCGTACGTGGATGTAAATGGAACTAGAATTACTGAAATTCCTTTTGATGAGAATTACGGAGGGCCAGCAGTTCCAGTCAATGAGTTCTTACTATTTGCAATGATGGAGGTAAAATCTATTCCTATTGCTCAAGAAGCTGGAGTTGTACTTTCAACTTCTGGTGGTGGTGGAACAAATGCCAGTATTCTTGCAAATAGAGTGACAGGTGAGATTACTGACGCAGATGGTTTGATAGCTATGTCCGCTGCAAATCCAAGTAGATTTAGTGGTTCTTCGTCAGATTTTGGTAGCTTTCTTAGCAGAGTTGGTCAAATTTCAACAATGCTATTTGGTCCAAGGCAGGAGTTGGGAGAAAGGCCTAGATTTACTACAATGCCGATTAAGGTTGCTCGAAAAGTAAGTGAAGAGACTATACTAATTCATAAAGAAGTTCATCCTGGGGTATTCAGAACCGGATGGCAAACAACCGAGGTTTTTGAGTTCCAGCCACCTTACAGTGGGGATTCATCCTCGACAACTTTTACACCATGGGGAAATTAGGCGCACTATTTTTATCATTGCTTGCATTCTCTTGTAATGAGAATCGTCAACATTCGGAGGGCAGTTTCTCTGAAGGAGCTGAGGTTAAGGAAGTCGGGGAGATTGTAGGTGGGGAGAAGGTTGGTGCTTGGATCTCTCTTCGAGGAACAGACACCGTCAAGATCGAATACTATAGGCCTGGAAAGGAGCTCGTTTATGAGGTCGATTTCGTCAAAAATCGTCGCATAAGTAGAAGAGACTATTATCTGGGAAAGCATGTCCGTTCGCGATTCTATTTCGAGAATGGCAACATCTCAAGCGAATCCTTTTATGAGGAGGGAGAAAAGCATGGACTTGAGAAGAGCTTCTACGAAGATGGAACGGAGAAGACCAAAGCTAACTATGTGAGAGGAGAACCAGAAGGTGAGTTCTTTCAATACTATCCAAGCGGGCAGCTTCAATTCTATTCAAGTGACATCAAAAACCAGACAATGACTCACTATGATTCATTGGGAAATCTCTTGAAAGATTAAGTATCACATGGACCGGTCCCTGGTGTTGGCACGAGTATATAGCTAGCGTCCTCGACTACAATACCAACTAAGCTGTTCGGCACAATCTTTTGCAGTGACTCATATTTGATTGGATTGCTGCCATTTGACGATACTATGAGTTGCTAGAGACACAATATTTGCGGGAAGTAGAGAAACCGACTTTAGCTCCTCCAAGAGGTGCATTTATTTAACTGGGCTACGTCGGATATCTCCCCCCGACTCCCGTGGTATTCTCTTGTCGGCGCGAGCTTGTAGATCGTGCCCGAGATATAGCATTTGAGTTACTTGCCTAATCCATGGGATTCTCTGTGTGGGCAAATGTCAAAGCTGCTGCCACATCAAAATGATACAATCACGGTTTTTGACAAATTTAGGGCAGCGAATTAATTGGTGGTCACTTGGCTCGGCTGTTGATGTTCACGGTGAGTTTATACATAATAATACAACAAATGAATTTGATTTCTTTGGCTACTAACCGCAGCATAGTAGTTTGTTTGCTAGTCGTGATCGGCTGCGATAGTCAGAACACAACTGAGAGACTTTACTTCGAAAATGGCAACCTCAAGGAGGTTGGTGAGTTCCTAGAGGGCAAGCGAGTCGGTTTTTGGGTGAAGTTTGACATTGAAGGGGATACGCTTGAAAAGAACTACTACAGTGACGGTGTAGTGGCAACAAGCAGCATTTATGTGAACAATAAATTTAGCATATTGGATTCGATTAAGGCCAACACAAAGGTCCGGCGAAGATATTTTGAGAATGGCGCTCTGCATACCAGAATGGTGCTTGTAGACGATGTACAAAATGGACCATTTGTCTCGTACTATGAGGACGGCCAGATGCATGTGGAAGGAAATTTTGAAAATGGAAGACCTCGGGGTTTTTATAAGCAATACTACCCTTCTGGCATTGTACAATACTTTAGTGAAAGCATGGGAAATGGAATACTGCTGGCTTATGATTCTTCTGGAAATCTTGAATATGAAATTCTTTATGAAAACTTAGCGATAAAAGACACTTTGAAATTTTACCGGTAGATTTCCTATGGACTTGCAACAGATTAGTGGATTTCCCTTATCTGAGCGGGAGGCGCTCGCGTCCTTTGAATTATCTTAATTGATGATTCAGATAGTTGCTCGGCTCCAGCCAAGTGATCGATTTCTTCTTTCTTCAGACAATCGCTCGGCTCCTGCTGATTGATTCATACCTTCTTGGCTTGTAGGTACCTTGCCTCAATACTTCGCCCCGGAAATTCATCCGCAACACTAGATGGTCTTCAACGCCTATCTGGTCGTAGCTCATAAAATACAAGCCTTAGCACCTCTTTAGGCGTGAGTGAGTCGCTCATGTCTCTGGGAATTACCATTTACATATAGGTATACGTTAAATATGACAATGAGGATCTTGATTTCACTAAGTGCTGCTCTTCTTTACTCAATGTTGACATTGGGGCAAAAGGAGCCATGTTTAGAGTATTCGTTTGAAGGGCAACAATACGTTTTGCGGAAAGGGGGCGTCTATCCTACCGAGCATAAGCCCAGGGTTTTTTCTCTAAAAATTCCAAAGAGTATCTATTCTGGCGAAATGGCGAGTATCGATGTTTATCGCATTATATACCAAAAGGCTGACCCAGACAAGACCAGTCAGGAACACTACTTTATGTCTCTTCAATTGTTCAAACCAGTCGAAGAGGGTGATTATTGGATATTTCAAAACGCGATTGACCTAAACGACCTGTTCCGACTTAACAAAGGGAGGTTCCATCGAAGTAGAGGCTTTGTTATTGATGTCTGTATGATTGATGCGGCCGACTACGCTAGGTTGTCTGAGCCTCATGAATGTAAGTCCTTCACCAGAATTCATAGTAACTATGGTCACTAGTGCAAGTTGCGCCTATCACTGCAGCGCTGAAGCAACTTGCGGATTCTAAACATAAACTCGCGCATAATGCCTATGGGAATATTAAGGATATCCTCAAGGCCTCGCAAATCCGAGAATACCAAGACAAAATAAATAGCTATACTCGATGGGACGGAATCGGAAACTACTATCCGGGAAGTATAGGTGGCGGCGGCAATATCATTGGACCAGACAGCGCCTTATGGGAGGATCGGACTTGGTTC
>JBCCXG010000220.1:0-8825 GCA_039191945.1 Bacteroidota bacterium | reverse complement strand
GATCGAGATCCCGTCCGTACTCCAGAGCCGCTTGGAGTCCTGATACAGTTGCTCATAGCCGCGGTAAAGGCTATCGGCTGTGGCCAGCGCACGCTCCTGCACCTCGATGTAAGACTTGGCGTTTGCCTCGTACCCCTCAAAAGCTTCGAGTAGTTCATCTTTGGCGGCAATGACTTCCTGCGAGCGAAGGCTGTCCGCCTGCAGTTCACGGACTTTTTGGGCGAGTCCTTTGACGGCTTCTTCCTGGATGAGAAGAAAACTCTCTCCACCGACGGTGAATTGCCATCGACCATTCCCGAGGGAGGTACCCGCAATGGTCTCTCCGTTCACCTCCAGGGTCGCCTGGGCCCAGGCAGATGATGTGATAGCGAAAAGGATGATGTATAGAATTTGCTTCATATCTAGTTGCCACTGAGTATGTTATCTACTTCGTTGATGACGTCTTGGGAACTCATGTCCTGATACCGCTTGCGAATTTCCGCTACGCGAGTCTCGTACTCCCTTTCGGCAGCGAGGACCTTGAGTGCCGAATTCTTTTTGGCCTCTTCTAGCTCTTTCAATGCGGTGTCATAGTTGGACTTCGCGATTTTCTTTTCGTCAAGGAGACCCTTGTATCGCTCTTCCATTTCTTTGAGCTTACCCTCGCGCTCGAGCAGTTCCTTTCGTAGTTTCTTTTTCTTCCAGCCGCGAAAGATGACAAAACCACCCAAGGCGCTGACCCCGATGAGTAGGACCCAGGACTTTTTGCTGAACGCATTGAAATCCCTGAGGCAGAAATACAATACCACGAGAAGGATGGCGATCATGGCCATTTCCTCCCCAAAGTCTTTAAAGAAGTTGACGAATTTGATCATGGCTTTGCACCTAATGGGCGGTTTGGTTTTCCTAGGTCTTCAATTCGGGTAATGAGCTCGTGTAGGGGTTCGACACCGGCTGATATCACCATCGCCGAGAGGGTCAAGCGCAACCAGGTCGGGACGGCACGAACGAGTTCGACGTGGTTATTGCTCAACAGCCCTACTGCCTCAGTTCCCGAATCTTCCGGTGCGGCGACCTGTAGCAGTACTTCGAGCAAGTCGATCTGCAGGTACCGATGAATGGAAATGACCAGAATCAAGGAAATGACCAGCGCGGTGATCCGGGTACCCACGCGAATGAACATGAACTTCACCCCCTTGGCGGAAATTGCACTCTTGCCGCCGGGATAGGGCTTTTGGATGAGGACCTTCCACATCAACCAGTCGAGTAGCGTCTTGGCCCTGGGCTGGTTGCCCTGGTAGTCGTAGATACGGTCGAGGCGTTTTCTCCACTGGTGCGCTTTCTTGTTCCAATATTGGAAGCCTCCTCGGCGGTTGTCGATGTAGTGAAACAGCGCCATAAATATCTCAATCAACCGCTCTACGAAAAGTGCTACCAGCAGGTAGACGAAGAGCAGGTAAGTGGTCATTGTGATGATTTCGTAACCCATAATCTGGTATTTTCTAGCTTGGAAAGACCATTGGCCTTAGTTTAAACTCGTCGAGCCCGTTTTGGAATTTGTCATCATTTCTCCACTCCGTATGGTATTGCTTGACTTTCATTTCGAAGAGCTCATGCGGGAAGTTATTGCCGGGACAGGCTTTTCTCGCGAGGTAGTCATGCGGCACGATCCCCGACGGAATATTAGAAGGTTTGTAAATACCATCCGGTTTATCGACAAATAGCAACGGGATGTTATTGTGCATCATCACCCATAGCGCGGTCACCCTGGCGGCAGCATTGATCTGTTGCGGGGTGGGGTGTTGCCTGCCGAAGCGGCCGTCGTGATTTGAAAAGGGTACCGAGGGGTCTGTCTCGAAATTTCCCATCATCGCCACGCTCATTGATCGGGTATTGAAGCCTTTGGCATTGTTGCTGAATCGGTCCCAGCGACAGAGGGCCCGTATGGACCCATCCTCAAAGACAACGCAATGGTACCCTGTGAGCCATCCGCGGTCATCGAATACCCGGACCAGTTCAGGAAAACGAGCGCTCGAGTGCATGGCCGTGTGGTGGTAAATGATCAGATCGATGTCTCTCTTGAAGAGGTGGGTATGCTCCAAACGCTCGGGTCGGTCACCCCCATTGTATTGGAAGCCAATTTGCTCCTCTATCTCTACGGTAGCGGGGGCGGGTGCCGCCTCTGCGGCTTCTGCCACCCCAGTGGGCAATAGGGTAGAGGCCAGGGAAAGAGAAGAGAGACTGTCGGTAACTGTCGCCTGTTGGACTTCCTCATCTTTGCGAATCCTGACGATCTTACGATCCAGCAGGAAGTTGATCAGGAAGTTCACGGGCTTCGTACCCGATCCGATGATGACCCCGGTGAAGATGTACTCCCAAAAGTCGGGCTTAATGGCAGTAATTTCGCCTTGCTCCACTACCCACCGTACGTACACCCAGCTGGAAAAATCGGTATAAATACAGGCCAGCGTAGCGATCAATAGCCCCAACAATTGCATCCAAAACTCCTGTTTGATCTGGTGCTCCTTGATGACTACTTGCATCCATTGCTCTACGGTACCCACCCGACCAGGCTCGGGCAGTTCCAGTACTTCGAAGTTGGAATGAACTACTGCATTCGCCTTAACGGGATTCGCTGGGATCTCAGCGGGATCGACGTCTACCTCCGCGTCATCTTCACCAGCGAGTGCTTCCTCGTCTTGTGTGGCACGCTCCGCAATCTGCAAATCCCGCTCAAAGGGCTCGTCGGCATTCCACTGAGCACCTGTTTTGATCGTAAGTAGCTGATTCATGAGCCAACTAAACGCCACCAGGAAACGCTCAACGAGCAGGGCGGCAAAGAGCATCTTGCCCAGGTGGGCAATCAGCGGTGTGAGGGATACTTCCATGTTGATTCGGTTCGGGGTTTATCTCACGAAAGGCGGATCCCAAAAAAATAGGATCAAGGCCTTCTTTACGAAAGATAGGAATTTTTCACTAGCGAAAAAGAACACAATACACCGGTGTGCCTTATTCGGGCAGAAAATCGAGAAACTGGGTAATAATACCCTCACAATCAGGGTGAAAGCCACCCTAGTGTGAAGGGCCAGTTATTGGAATAGGTCAAAAGCACCCTCCAATACTTTGTCTAATCGTCCCGTTTGCCAGCTATTTCGCAAGTCTTTGACCAGCGGTGATTTCGAGAACTTGTAGCGTCGGACATTCTTCACATTACGCACCGCTTCCAGTCGAGCCAGGATCTCGCTGTGTTGCTCATCGCGGTAATCGTCGATTTCCACGGGAAGCACGACTACGCGCACTTTACTCTTTTTGGTGTTCTCTTTTGCGCCGCGCTCAAAGATGTGATGCCCCATTTCGTCCTTAAGTATTGGATAGGCCGCAAACCCCGTCACCATCAGTAGCGCACCGCCGATTTCCTGGGCCTCTTTTTGTTTGATGGACTTGATCTTCATGCCCCGGGCGCGGGCCCATTGCTTATACATCTTTTGCATGGTTTCTGCATCTTCCCGGTCTTCCTCAGCATACTGGATAGATAAGAACGCATCTTGCGGTACGCCCCCTACATAACTCTGCAGCGATCGATCGAGCAGATAGACCCGCTGACTAAGTTTGCGGATGAGGTTGAGGTCGTAGCTTACTCGCTCTTTTTCGGGATTGTGCAGCCGGTCAAAAAGCTTCTTGGCCGTCTCGTGCATCCCTACAAATCGGTCGAGGTACTCGATCTCCGTTAGCATTTCGTAGCGGGCTGGATCTGACCAGAAATCTTGGTTGGACATGTACTGCAATAGCTCTTCCTTTCTGGCTACAAGTCCTTGGTCTTCGACCTGTGACTGCAAGGCTTCAATCTCTCTCTTGATCAGACGAAATTCTGATAGTTGTCCCTTGGGATCCAGTAAAATGGCCCTTAGCGTCAGGTCTGCCACTCTGGCTTCCTGGTCTTCCACGATTTGCTGTTTCTGGTTCCAGGTGACGTTGGGCTCATCCGGATCGATGTACTCCACGTTGAGTTGCTGCTTACTAGCGCCTACAAGCAGGAATTGATTGCCTTTCGGGAAGTCGTGATTCACAATGGTGATGGCGAGGGGTGCCAAAAGGTACTTTTCCACGGCTCTCTTGAGCGGCCTGGCACCCAGCGTCGGGGAGAAACCGCGATCGAGGAGGAAGTCCAATGCCGATTCCTCGAAGTCCAACTCCCAACCGCGGCGGCGCAATCCCCGCCTTGTCAAGACCTGTTCGAGTTCGTTTTTGAGGATGTGCTTGGCCATGGACTTCGTGAGTGGGTTGAAGACCACAATGCGGTCAATCCGGTTGACAAATTCTGGTCGGAAGGTTTGTTCTATGGCACCTATCACTTGGTCGTCAATCTCGTCCACGTTTGGCTCGCGGTTGAAACCGATGGGATTGCTAGCGGGTAAGGCCACTCCAAGATTGGAAGTCAGGATGATGATGCTGTGCCGGAAGTCCACCGTATTGCCCGTCCCATCGGTCAATCGACCATCATCGAACACCTGCAAGAACAGATCCCAAATGCTCGGATGGGCCTTTTCTACTTCATCTAGCAAGATGATCGAGAACGGTCGCCTTCTGATAACATTGACCAGGCTGGAGTTTTCCGACACATCCGAGGGTCCGCCAAGAATTCGCATGAGCGATTCGGGCGTTTGGAATTCACTCATGTCCAAGCGCACCAGGCGATCTTCGGAGCCAAACAGGTAGCCGGCCAGCGACTTAGCGATTTGGGTTTTCCCGGTGCCCGTAGGACCTACGAATAGGAAGATACCCGCTGGCTTGGTCGGATCGGTCAAACCAGCCTTCAACATAGCCAGTCGCTCAATCACGGTTTCCACCGCATGGTCCTGCCCTAGGAGCCTTTTGCTAAAGAAGGTGCGAAGCTCGTCGAGGTCCAGCTTCTGCTGATCGTCCAGAATGGAAGTGGGTAGGCCGGTGATGTGTGATAAGGCCAATACGAAATCGGCGAATTGCACCTGGCTGCTTTCCTCCTGTCGCGAACTGACCAGGGTCTTTGTTTGCTTCAGCAGGTCCATCATGCGCCCGGGATTCTCCCGATGGGAGAGGTATTGAGACGTGAGCGCATAGATTTCGTTGAGGTCCTCATTTGAGAAGTCCTTCCATTGGTTGGACATTTTGTCGTCACTGTCAATCCATCCTTGTGCAAGGTGTAGGGTATGCTCCTTGCTGGGACTATTGACCCTCAGTATTTCAAAGGCATTCAGCACCTGAGGTTTGAATTGGACGACACGCTCGAGGCTGCTGGTGTCGAGCTCGCCCAATACCTTCAGTTCACCTCCCTCAATGATGGGCAGGATCTGGTCCAGAATGCTTACTGGTGAGTGCTCATGTCGGCCTGCATAGTACAGTTCCTGGAATTTCGGAACGATCCAGAGGCTTTTCTCGTGATTGGATAGCGTTTTGACCAGTGCCTGTATGTTTTGCTCCAGGTCCCCGATATAGCGCTGACCGGCCATCAAATTGCCTGCAGTAGCCACGAAAATCAACCAACCTTGCTCCTGAAGGCGTTGGGCCACCAGGCTGACCATGGTCGATTTGCCCACCCCGCGATCACCGGCCAGGAGGATGGACTTGGGGCTATCTTGGTTATAAAAACCACAAATAGAATCTGCGAAGTTGGTGAGGATCTCAGGTTCGGCAATATGAGGCGGCAAATCTTCCGGAGTCCAGATTTTGCCAATGCTCTGCAAGAAGTCGTTGTTCACGCGTGTGCTATTAAGTGGGTAGGATTCTTCAAATTGCTATTCATTCCTGGAAAAGGACCAGGGCAGCTCGGCGGCTCATCTGCCCACTAGGATACAAGTTATTGTCTTGCTGAAACGAGGTGAGGGCATTTTGTGTGTCAACCCCAAAGACCCCATCCAGGCGATGCTCATAACCCTTGTTGATCAAGCGCTCCTGTAGCATAAAGACGGCTTCTCCTACATCACCGATTTGAGCACTGAAGAGCGGTTGGCGTTCGCTCCAGATCGCTGCAAGTACCGGCGGTGCGCCCTCTTCAATGGCTTTGATCTCCTCATTGCCCTTGCCTGTGGCCTTGAGTTGGTAGGATTTGACCAGTTGGGCTTCGAGTAAGCGTGTCCTAGACAAGAGCGTATTGTACAACTCAGCGGCGATGACGGCCTCATTGTTTGCCTCGTCTGGGAATCTGACATCAATACCATTGTTGCGCCATTGAGATCGAGCAAATGCACCGATCTCCAGTGCCTTTCGGTAATACTCCTCCACTGCGGAAGGGTCATGGTACAAGGCATCGATCTCCGGGTGGATTTTGTATTCGTAGGCCACCGGAGGGTGAAACCTTCGGTAGTTTTTGTATTGAAAAAAAGCAATGAGCGGTAGGGTAACTATGGCAATAATGATAAGGAGCTTTTTCATGGCTAAATGCGCTGAAAATATTGGTCTATTTTTTGGGTGAGGGTAGCTTGATCGACATTGGGGCTGTTGAGATAGCCGTCCCTCACAAATTTCAAAATGGTATCATCCAGCTTTTGCTTGAACTCGTGATCCATGGTCCCAGAAAGCACCGCGGCAAGATAGAAGCGCTGGAAGCTCTGCACATAAATGGTGAACTGGTCATAGGAGATGGTCTCCAGAGTTTGTTGTTCACTGGAGAAGGCCTCATTGACGAAAGTCTTAATGGCCGTTAGCATACCGGCGACCATGTCTTGGTCCAGTAGGCCTTGCCTCGAATAGCTCGCCATGAGAATGCCACTTTGCTCTTCGATAATGAAGATTTCCTGTACCGTAGATCTATTGGTCTCTGCCAGAAGCAGCTCCGAGTATTTGGTGCCGGTGATCCAAGCTTTGATGCGCAGCATCAGCCGGTCGATCGACAAGGCGTCGTCAAACTGTCGGTCCAGTTTTTCACTCAGCGTGGCGATCTCTTGTTGGATGTAGCGCTTGATCATCTGGCCGATGATGGGGAAGAGCGCCTGCACTACGTCGTCTTGCGACTCGCGGATTTGTACCTTTAATGTTTTGGTAATGGTGGGGCCAAGCTTTTCAGGCATGAACTCCATCATCCGCTCCAGCAGCAGTTCCACCTGGGCCTGGGGCAACTCTTGAAGATCGAGGTCTTCATCCATTCGCTCTTCGATCTCTTTGATGACGGCGTGTAGTTGCTGATACTTTTCACGCTCTTCCTCGAAGAGTAGGTCTTTGAGTGCGTTGATGCCCGACTGCTTCATGCTCGCCAGGTGTTTTAGCCCTCCAGGGAGCGCGCCAGTTCGAGCAGTATTTTCGACATTTGGCTGCGGTCGACCTTGCCTTGCGTCAGTGCCTCTAACTTGCCGTTGAGATCATTGACCGTCGCGTCTAGCTTCGACTCTATTTTTTGTTCCAGTTGATCGATGCGGTCGAGGATCTCCTTTCTCTGTTGCTCGCCTTCTTTCTCCTTCTGTTGGAAGTTGGACTCCATGGATTGCTTGAGGTCCTCAAACTCGGAACGATACTCCTCGTCAATCTCTCCAAAGAGCAGATTTCTGACGGCATTGAGTTTGTCAACACCCGCTTGGGAGGCTGATGTTTTGTTATTATTGGCTGAGTTAGTCTCCTTTCCCATGGGTTCCGCAGTTTACCTTCTTATAGCTAAAATATGGTTTTTTCCTTCACAGCTGTCCCATTTTTCGCAATAGCTCTGTTTTGTAGGTTTTACCCATAGGCAAAACTTCGCTTGCAATCGAAAGGCTCAGTTGATCGATATTTTCAATTTTGTCGTGCCGGACGATGTAGGAGCGGTGTACCCTTGAGAAATCGGAGGGGGGCAGCGTGGCTTCGATTTTGGCAAAGGTGGAGTAGACGAGATAGAGACGATCTGTCGTATGGATTTTGACGTAGTCGCCGTACGCTTCCAGATAATTGATCGTGCGTAGGTCGAGATTGACCAGAAGCTTGTCGGCTCTGATCAGAATGTACTCGGAGGCCGCTGAGTCCTTGAGTTCTTCGTACAGCTTCCTAAGGGCCTCATTGTCATGACTTAATGACGTGTTGGTTCTTTCAAATTTGTGAGATTTGATTTCGGCTAGGTTTCGTTGCTGTTGCATCTCAAAGACCTTGCGATACTGTGCACTGAAATCGTAGATGAGGCACAGCCACTGATCTTTGGCCAACCGCTCGATCGTGATGTCGCAGTATCGTTCCTTGCCCGAGAGCGTCATCTGTACACATTGGAAGGAGAGTGTCTCTCTGATGGTCAGGGATCGGATGGATGTCTCCATGCCTGATAGAAAAGTATCTTCAAACCAATTGAAGTCGCCCCCTAGAAAGTTTCCCAGCGCTTCGTCTGATGCCTTGACCGCGCCATCTCCATCGAAAATGATTGCTTGTGCCCTTCTGGCAAGTGCCTTGGCTTTTAAGTCTTCGATGTTCATAGCAGGAGCCGGGCCATTTCGTCAAACGTAGCGTCCACATTGTCTCCGGTCTTGGCGCTGGTGAGGGTCACGGACAAGGTGATTTCCTTTGTAATGGCCAATTGCTCTTCCTGAGTGAGCAGGTCCGCCTTATTCCCCAAGATCAAAATCGGTACATCGCCCAGGTTTTTCGTGAGTTCGAACAGGTCCTCTTGCAGGTTTTCAAAAGTCTCGCGACGGCTTAGGTCGAGGCAATAGATCAACCCATGGGCGCCCAGCAGGTACTGTTGAGATACTTTGCTCAAATTGGCTTCCCCGGCGATATCCCAAATCATGAGCGTGAGTGCCTGGCCCTCGACCTCTACCTCCTTACGGTCGACCTTGACCCCGATGGTGGTCAGGTACTGGTCGCTGAACTTTTGATGGACGAAACGCCGGATGAGGGAGGTCTTCCCTACGCCAAAG
>JBCCXG010000219.1:0-8831 GCA_039191945.1 Bacteroidota bacterium | reverse complement strand
TCTTCATCATCATATCCAATATTTTCTCAATTGTGCCCGCTTGGACCGTACGCCAGGCTTTTGACCTGTTGGAGCAGAGCTATGGTATTTATCAACTTTTCGATGGGTTCAGCCTGCAAGAAGAGACCTATTCAATTTTTGCGCTGAGCATCCTGATCTGCGGGGTGGTGATCCTTATCTCCGCACTGCTGCGCGGGATATTCATGTTCTTCATGCGCCAGACAATCATTGTGATGTCGCGTCATATCGAGTATGACCTCAAAAATGAGATTTACTTCCACTACCAGACCTTACCTCTGAGCTTTTACCGTCGAAATAATACGGGTGACCTGATGGCCAGAATTTCCGAAGACGTCAGTAAAGTGCGAATGTATGTTGGACCAGCAGTGATGTACGGCATCAACCTTTTCACGCTGTTTTTGATGGTGATCCCCTTTATGTTCTCCATCAACGCAAAACTGACTTTGTACTCCTTGCTCCCGTTACCCCTCCTATCATTAAGCATCTACTTCGTCAACAATATCATCAACCGAAGATCTGAAGAGATCCAAAAGAGCCTATCGAACCTCTCTACGTTCGTGCAAGAGGCCTTTTCGGGCATTCGAGTGATCAAGGCCTTCGTACGTGAAGACGATATCGCCAAGGACTTCGACTATGAAAGTGAAGACTATAAGGACAAGTCCCTAAAATTGGCTTTTGTCAATGCATTATTCTTTCCATTGATCATGGGGCTGATTGGTTTGAGCGTCATACTGACAGTCTACATTGGCGGGATAGAAGTCTTTAATGGTAACGTGACCGCCGGCAATATCGCGGAGTTTATCATTTACGTCAACTTGCTGACCTGGCCCGTGACTTCTCTGGGGTGGATTACTAGTATCATCCAGCGGGCCGCAGCCTCGCAAAAGCGTGTGAATGAATTTCTCCAGACCGAAAGCGAAATTGTCTCCACCGAAAACCTCGACCTACCACTCGAAGGGAAGTTGGTCTTTGAAGAGGTGCACTTCACCTATCCAGACTCGGGTATCCAGGCTCTCCAGGGCATCTCTTTCGCGGTGAGGCCGGGTGAATCACTCGCTGTGATCGGGACTACAGGTTCAGGAAAGAGCACCATCGCAAACCTCATTTGCAGAATGTATGATACCACCGAAGGGCAAATCCTGGTCGACGAGCGAGACATCAAACGCTATGATGTCTCTGCGCTCCGAGATCAGATCGGATATGTGCCCCAGGACGTGTTCCTATTCTCAGATACCATCGAAGGAAACATTGCATTTGGTCGACCGGGAATGGCAAAAGCAAGTATCGAAAAGGCGGCCAAGGATGCAGACCTGCTAGAAAACATCAGTCGGTTCCAAGAGGGCTTTGAGACAAAAGTCGGCGAGAGGGGTATCACCCTATCCGGCGGGCAAAAGCAGCGAGTATCTATCGCCAGGGCGATTGCTAAAGAGCCCAAGATCCTGATCCTCGACGATGCGCTGTCGGCCGTCGATACAAAAACTGAGAGCGTCATATTAAATGCGATGGCGAAAATCATGAAAGGGCGGACTTCGGTCGTCATTTCACATCGGGTGTCTTCTGCAAAGCTAGCAGACCGCATCATTGTGCTGGACGAAGGAAAAATCGTTGAACAAGGCACCCACGAATCGCTAATGGAGAAAGACGGCGTCTTTAAAGAACTGTACGAAAAGCAGCTAGCTAGTGAAGATGCGCTAGCATCCTAGGCCTCTGTAGGGTCTACCTCTTCCGCCGTTTCTTCCAGTGGGGACTTGCTGTCATCAGCTTCAACGCGCTCAGCCTCACTACTCGACTTCCCTCTCCGATCCTCCCTCAGGTACTCGTTAGTCATCGTACGGAGCTCCTTAGCAGTGAGGTTTTGATGCAAAACACCACTCATCACCACAGACATTTGGCCCGATTCCTCGGATACGACAATCATCATCGCGTCTGTGGCCTCGGACATGCCAATTGCGGCGCGATGACGCAACCCAAACTGGGCGGGAATATCATCGCGCTCGGTCACCGGTAAGATACACCTGGCAGCGACGATTCTGTTGTTGTGGATGATCACCGCACCATCATGAAGGGGACTGTATTTATTGAAGATGGACAACAAAAGTCGCTTGGAAATGATAGCATCGAGCCGATCCCCTGAATCCGCATAAAACTTCAGACCCGAATTTTTAGAAATCACGATCAAGGCTCCAGTATTGCTACCTCCCAGCGTCTTTGCAGCTTCCACGATAGAAGTTACATCGGCGCGCTGCAGTTTACCATTGGGAGACCATAAGGAGCTGAAATTCTTGACAAAGTTGGTCTCATCGAGGACGGTGGTGCGGCCTACCAGCAAGAGAAACTTGCGAATCTCCTGCTGAAAGAGAATAATTACTGCCAATACACCGACTCCCATGAACTGCCCCAGGATACTAGTGACCAGTTCCATACCCGCCGCATTGACCACAAGGAAAAGCAAATAGAGGGAAAGAAAGCCCAGAAAAACCCGAATGGCCAAACTGCCGCGAATAAGCTTATAAGCTTGATAAAGCAATACTGTGACCAGGGAGACGTCTATGACATCTACTAAGGTGATCTCTAAAAACCCAAGTTTGATCGCTAGTATCACGGACCCAATCGATTTATCAAGGCAATGGTCTGCACCGCCTCCTTCACATCATGAACACGAAGAATATCGGCACCCCTTAACAAAGCTACAGTATTTAGCACGGTCGTACCGTTCAATGCATTATTAGCTGAAATCTCTAGTGTCTTGTAGATCATCGATTTGCGCGAAAGCCCGGCAAGTAGCGGCAACTCAAGAAAACGAAAATATTCGAAAGCATCAAGCAATTGGAAGTTGTGATCGACTGTCTTGGCAAAGCCAAAACCAGGATCCAAAATAATGTCCTTGACGCCCTCCTTTTGCAGAGAATCGACCATCTCCGCAAAGTACTTTCCAATCTCTGTCAGAAGGTCATCATACTGGGCCAATTGCTTCATGGTTTGAGGGGTCCCGCGCATGTGCATGCCGATATAGGGAACACGCATGTGGCCTGCCACCGAGTGCATCGCCTCATCGAGATGACCTCCGGAGATGTCATTGATGATATGGGCCCCTGCTTCTATCGCAGCTACCGCTACTTCTGAGCGGAAAGTATCGATAGATAAAATCGCCTCAGGAAAGGCCGCGGAAATTTGGCGAATAGGCTCTACCACCCGATGTATTTCCTCTGATACTGCTATATCATCAGCCCCGGGCCTGGAAGAGTAACCACCGATATCCAAGAAGTCCGCCCCTTCAGACAACATCTGCGAAGCAACTTCCAACGTAGCGTCGATATGCTGCACCCGGCTACCTTCATAGAATGAGTCCGGCGTCACGTTGAGGATACCCATGACCTTGGGACGGTCCAATGCAACCACATTGCCACCGATGTTGATTGACTTCAATGCTTCTCGATTGTTTTTATGATCAAAAGTCGGCTATTTTGAACCTCCGGAGGAACTGACGACCGATTATTGTCGCCGATTGGACTCCTGGTAAAAAAAGACATGACAGATCAAACTGTACAGGAATATCAGGAAATCATTGCGGAGTGCAAAGACCTTTTTGCTAAGAAGACAAAAGATTATGGCACCGCCTGGCGGATACTGAGGCTGCCCTCGATAACCGATCAAATATTTATCAAAGCCCAAAGGATTCGATCCATTCAAGAGAAAGGAACTCAACTGGTAGATGACGATGTCAGATCGGAGTTTGTTGGGATCATCAACTACAGTTTGATCGCCATCATTCAGATGCAAATGGATGGTCGGGAGGATAGGTACGAATTGCCCTGGGAAGAAATACAACCGCGATACGAACAGGCGGTGGAGGAGAACCTGACCTTACTTACTCAAAAAAATCACGACTACGGAGAGGCATGGCGGGAGATGCGCGTTAGCTCGATTACCGACATTATACTCATGAAATTGTTGCGTGTAAAACAAATTGAGGATAATAGGGGTAAAACGATAGTGTCTGAGGGTATCAAGGCCAACTATCAAGACATGATCAACTATGCAGTTTTTTGCCTTATAAAGATGAAACAATGATGCAGATTTTAAGAGAAATCGCCAGATGGCTTGTCGGAGGCCTTTTTATCTTCTCGGGCGCCATCAAAGTGAATGACCCAGTGGGAACAGCTATAAAACTGGAAGAGTACTTTCAAGTATTCTCGGACGACATTGCCTCGGTTTTTAGCATTTTCATTCCAGCGGCTCTTTTCTTATCGGTCTTCTTGAGCGTACTGGAAGTAGTACTGGGCATCGCCCTGATCATTGGGTACCGTATCAAATGGACCGCATGGATACTATTGGTAATGATCGTCTTTTTCACTTTTCTTACATTCTACTCGGCCTATTTCAACAAGGTCACTGATTGTGGGTGCTTTGGAGACGCAATTAAGCTCACACCTTGGCAGTCTTTTTACAAAGACATCATCTTACTGGTACTGATTGGATTCATCTTTTGGCAAAGAGCGTCCTACACCTCATTTTTTTCGGAGAAGATTGGAGCCATTGCTGTGGGAGGAACGACCCTTGTGTTTGTAGTGCTGGCAATCACTGCTATCAGACATCTACCATTTATCGACTTTCGAACCTATGCGATAGGCAATAGCATTCCGCAACTGATGCTGCCAAGTGGCGAGTTGGAGTATGCTTATATCATGGAAAAAGACGGCCAGGAGTACAGCTTTTCCAACTATCCCCCCGACAATACTTACACCTTCAAGTCACTTGAAGTGCTCAATCCCGAGGTGCAACCAAAAATTACCGATCTCGCGATATGGAATGATAATGGCGAATTCACTGAGCAATTGCTGCAAGGTGAAAAGCTCATCATGGTCACCTACAATACCGATAAGGCCTCGGCAGGATCTATCGACGAGATGAAAACACTGTTCAAGTCAGTGCAAGGCACGGAGAATTGGATCTTGACGGCATCTGGCTATGAACAGTTTGAAGCCTTTCGGCACACACACCAGCTCGCCGTACCCTATTTCTATGCAGACGCGACTGTGCTGAAAACCATCGTGCGGGCCAATCCTGGCGTCGTTCTGCTGAGCGACGGGATCGTAATGGGTAAGTGGCACTACAACGACATCCCCAGTGCCAGTGAGATTCACCGTTTGATTCGGTGAGCGGCCCAAAAATCGTACTCGTGGGCATGCCTGGTGCCGGCAAATCTACCTTTGGTCGTCAGCTGGCCGATGTTCTAAAGTATGACTTTGCAGACTTAGACGACGTGATTGAAGCGCGTACAGGTAAGCGCATTCCTGAGCTTTTCAAAGTCAGCGAGGAATATTTTAGGGAAGAGGAAACGGCAGCGCTCCAAGAAGTGATGGCCGGCGAAAAGCCCCTAATCATCGCCTCGGGAGGTGGCACTCCCTGCTTCAACGATAACATGAACGTCATTCGCAAACATGCGATTTCGGTCTTTCTTGATCCTCCGATGACCATTTTGATCCATCGGACAGAACAAGAAAGTCATCGGCCGCTCCTTCAAGGTAAAGATGTGACCCAACGCTTAGCTGAGCTCTACGCAGAAAGGGAGTCGTATTATCAACAGGCGCACATAAGGTTGAAGGAGGCCACTCCAAGTGCCCAGAAGGTCATCGACTTGATCGATTCGATCAGAAATTGAACCCGAATGTCAAGATTCCGTTGGTTGTCGTCAAATCGGACTCAGCCACCGGCTGGTTGCTCCCAACAAAGTACGGGGTAGTGAGCTGCTGACTCGTCTGATATACGACAGCGAGGTCCATGAAGAAGCTCCTGGAGCGATAACCAAGACCACCCGAAATGCTCTGCACACTTCGATCGAACTCGCTGTTCTCATAGGGATCAGCCATGAAGTTATAGCCTGCCCTTAACCTTAACTCATCGAATCGAAACTCAGCTCCTACCCGATAATTCATGACCGAGCGAAACTGATTAGCAATTTCTTGATTATCCTCCCGCTCTCTGAAATCGATGGTTCGAATCTCGGCCGTACCGTAGTCGATAAATTCCACATCACCGGTGATAAAACCATTTTTGCCCAAGAAAAACGTGCCCCCTAAATTGAGCTTCCCGGGCGTCCGCAAGCTGTAATTGGTCACTGTAATGTCACTTTCGGTAATGATCTCTCCCAGCTGAACGGGACCATCCGGTAGTTGATATGAATAAAATGGATTCCAATTCGTCGTGAAGGTGAAAAAGCTCTGCTCCTCTATCGTGTAAAACGTTGGGGTCACGTAGCTCAATCCTAGCGTAAAGAAATCCAAAGGTCGGGCAATCACTCCCAAGGTCGCGTTCACTCCGGTACCATTTGAATTGATTTCGTCCTCGATGGTGATACTGGTCAGGAGATCGTCTGGCGTGCCATCGTCAAAAGTGAACTGGTCCTCGATGTACGTCCTTTCCACTCTGTAGCGGAGCGTCGCTATTCCCAGCCCTGCGCCAAAATATAATCTGTCTAGATAGTTTCCGCCCCATGCCAGGTTGATTTGATTTTGACCTCCTCTACGAAGGACTGTCTCCGATTGTCTTGGGAGCACGGACTCATCAAAATCAGGAAGCTCCCCAACGAGGGAGCCGTATCGGTCAAAGAAACCGTCGCCCGGGTTGCGAGTGATCAATCCATCATCTGCTACCTCATAGGCCGGAAACGCCGTGGTGTCCCGCACATCAATTAAGAAATGATCGAAAGCAATCCCCTCGAAACCGCCCAAGTCATTAGGATCTATGGTACCCGCATTGAATATAAATGAGTCAACGATCGAGTTACTATTGTTGATACCCTCATATTGAATCTCAGAATTAAAATCGTTGGTTCTACTAAAGGTGATCGCAAAAGTGCCTCCCCTGAACTTATTCTCCGAGGTACTGGGCCGGCTGTAATTCAACGCCGCCCCAAAATGAGCCATATTGAAGGTTGTTCTGAAAGATGATGTCTCTTCTCCCAAATAGCTTGATTGGGAATTGTTGAAATTGAGGAGCGGTGAAAGTACGATGGTACTTCGATTGAAAAATCCCAAACCTGCCGGATTGGACGCTGCGGAACTTTGATCTCCACCTAAAGACACTTGCGCCCCTCCGAGTCCCTGCATCCGTGCCGTACCACCAAATGAAGTGCGGCTGAAAAGCAAAGCATCATTGAAGTATCCAAAAGGCCCCTCCTGGGATAGTGCCTCGCCAGACGCGAGGCATACCATTCCCAGGCTAAGCAGAATTAGCTTGCAATTCTTTTTCATGACCGATGTGTTTGGTTCGACTATCTACCTCCGCGACTTCTGCTAGATCCACCACGACTACCGCCAGATGATCTACTCCCGGAGGAGCGGCTTCCACCCGATGATCGGCTTGGAGACACAGATCGGGATCCAGAGCTGCCACTGCTTCTATAGCTACCGGAGGAGCGCGATCCAGAAGATCGACTCGGACTGTAGCTGCGGCTCCTGGAAGGTGTACTACTTCTGTTGTAGCTTCGGTTCGTACTTCTCGAGGGGCTGCTAAATACCCTGTTCGAGCTTCCGCGTCCGCTACTGTTCTGGTAAGTCCTGTTGGTCCCAGAGGTGGAGTATCTACGCGAACTGTTCGACCGATTGATGCTAGACCTAGTAGGTGTTGCACTGCTATTGGATCGCTGCAAAGAAGACGATCGGCTGGAAGATGACCTTCCCGTGTAAGTCGCTTGCGATGAGTTCGCACGATATCTACGGGAAGTCCCCGTGCGCACATTGGATGATTCAGCTCTACCTGATGCGCTGCTACTCGATCCGGCGACACGAGATCTGGATCGATTGTAGTATTCATTTTGCGTCCGATTGTAGTCCCGACTTGTTCTCCCAGTGGACACCATTCTGCGCTCTGTAGGCGTCGTTAAGCTTGTCCGCGTGTTGATACGATCTCGAGTAGCAGTGCTTGAAGCCACACTTCGACTAACTCCGGTCACCATACCTCCACGTCCATATCTCGCGCCATTTACATACTGCCTGGGTCTCGTGTCACCCACGACAACGACTCGACCACCACCTCCGGCATAGAAACCATTATAGTAACCCACGAGGTAAGCGTTTCTTCGGGGGAACCTACTGAATCCATAGCCCGGAGGACAAAAGAACGGGTCGAACCAAGGATCATAAAATCCTGCTCCGGCAAAGCCCGGACGTCCCCAGCCCCAAGGGTTGTAAAAAGGATCCATCATCATTGAATTCATCATCCAAGGGTCCATCCAAGGATTGAAAAATGGATCTCCAAAAGTCATGGACATACCAAATCCAGTCTGCCATCCCATCCATGGATTGTATCCAAACTGCATGGACGGACGGAACGCCCAACGATTGGGTTGATATCGATACGGCGTGCTGCCGTAGTAATTGTTGACAATCGTCGGAGGCGGGCTCTGCTCAAACTCCTCTTCGGAGTAGTATTCGATTTCTTCCGTATCTGCAGGAGTCCCGTACGCTGGATTGCTGGTGCCCTGTACCGCCTGACTTTGGTATCTGGCAATGTATTCAGGATTGACGTTTTTTGCTGAATATTCCTCTGTATACGTCTCAGAAGTGTACGACTCTACTGTCGCTTGTGTAGCGCTAGATGTTTCCCCCGCAGGGCGTTCATCAGGCAACTTCAAGACTTTTCTATCCTTTGAGGTAAAATACAGATCGTCGTATTCTTGAGAATAGGAAACCTGAGCGACCCCAAAAATCATAAATGTTGCTATCAAGTACTTTGATATATTCCTCGCTCCCATGATCCTATAATTTATGTAAATAAAACAATTAATTAGGAGATCAAGATTCCATTCC
>JBCCXG010000218.1:0-8832 GCA_039191945.1 Bacteroidota bacterium | reverse complement strand
CGTGACGGTTAGGACCTGTGGACTAGCAACATTCATTGCCTGGCAACCTAGCTAGCTCTTTTATTTGAGAGGTGTAGCTCCTCCCTCCGACCTCCCTGCTTAACAGTACCAGTTTATCTTTTGTGTCGCCACTTGATCCCCAGTAAATTCATTTAGTCATTTCTGCAGATCTGATCATGGACTGATTAGGTAATGTCATTACCTTGCGTTACACGTGTCAATTCAAACCTTCTTTGACCCATGAAAAATCTGATTATTTTGAGTGTGCTGTTGGCCGCTTTCTGTTTATCTGGCTGTCAGGCTCCGACAGGCAGTGAGGGCAAGAACCTCGCCGTGGTACAAGCTTATGTCGACGCTGTCAAAAACGAGGATTTTGATAAGATGCAGTCCTTGCTCGCCGATGACTATTTAGGCTTAGGGCCTTCTTTAGGCGATTCTATCAATAAAGAAGGTGCCTTGGCTAGTTGGAAATACAACAGCGAAAACCTTTACGAGTCGATGGACTTTGAGCTGACCCAACTTTTGGAGACTTCTGTGGCTGAGGGCCCAGCACAGGGAGATTGGGTTTCCAATTGGTCATTGGTCACCATTACCTATCAAGATGGTAGAGGACCCGTGAGCCTTTGGGTCAATGTGGTATACAAAATAGAGAATGGGAAGATTGCCCGCAGTCGAACTTTTTACAACGAGGCTGATGTGTACGAGCAGTTGGGTTATCGGATTTTTCCACCGCTTCAATTGCCCGAAGAAGAAGAAGGTTAAACATTCCAAATCTGAAGAAACATGAAGAAGCTTAATACCCTATTTGCCTTCGCCGCCTTGTTACTTTGTACTTCAGTCTGGGCGCAAACCGGTACGCAGTCCATTGTTGCGCCGCTGGACATGTACATATTTCCGGCAAACGGACAAGATGCTGATAAGCAAGAGTTCGACGAGTTCCAATGCTATAAATGGGCAAAGGAGCAAAGTGGTGTGGATCCTATCAATCCTCCTGAAGTGGAGGTGCAGTCTCCCCAGGGTGGAGGCGGTGGCTCCGTCATAGGCGGTGCAGCCGGGGGAGCAGCAGCTGGAGCAGCCATCGGCGCCATCGCTGGTGATGCAGGCAAGGGTGCAGCGATTGGTGCTACTGCTGGTGCATTTCGTGGCTTGGGAAGAGCAGCGCGAAGGGGAGCAGCGCAACAGCAACAGGCACAAGCGCAGGCGGCCCAACAAGAGCAAGCAATGATCAACAGCTTCAAAAAGGCGTTTGCTGCCTGCATGGAGGGCAAAGGGTATACGGTCAAGTACTGATTGACCGCTTTTTTCCAAAACCTTGTCACAGATCGTATCCCGATGAGTCTAATGGCTTAGATGGATATGATTTATGACAGATAGAGAACTCATCAACCGGTGGCGGGGCAACCAGCGCTATACCCTTCGCATCATCGAGGCGATGCCCGAAGAATCCTTCGATTTCAAACCTATTGAAGGAGCAAAGTCATTTAGGTCCCAGGCCAGCCATATCACAACCTGGTTGAGGACGAATTTTCGACATATCAGTGGCCATGAGCTCAACAAGGCACCCACAGCAAACAAACGGGAGATTTTGCAGGCGCTTGGTGAGTTGTTTGACCAGGTTTTGGACTATTTGTCTGAGGACCCGCAGCATGACTTGGAGGAGACCGTAAAAATGTGGTACGGCAAGTGTTCCAAAGCTGGACTATTGGCTACCATGGATAATCATCTGAGCCACCACCGGGGCCAGATGGTCATCTACTTGCGCCTAGAGGGTGTGCAACCGCCCTCCTATGTGGGCTGGTAGATTCGAAATAAGCGATCCAAATGTATCATGACCCTAACTAGGGTGTGGCTCGTCTTGCTGAAAGATACGCTGCGTCAAAGTTTGTGATCCAGTGCTCTCTGGAGGACGCTGGTGATTTGGCTTATGGAGTTTAAACAGTTATCTGCACTCTTTATTAGCACAGCGGCCCTTCCTAGTGCTTTGTTTTCTCCCTGGAATCTTCTTCCTTACGCCAAGCTATCTAGGAAATAGATTTGTTTACGATGAGATGTCTTGTGTATCTGGGCCTCCTTTGTGTGATGAGTATCCGCACGGGGGCTTTAGCTCAATCGACGGAGCGGGTTCTTCAGCAGCGTATTGACGCCCAGCTCGACTATGCGAAGGAAGTGGTCAGAACCGATCGAGCTAAGGCACAAGACACCCTTCTCGTAGCGATGAAACTTGCCGAGGAGTTGGGTGACGAGCTATACATCGCCAGATGCTACAAAGCCATCGCGGGTAATTACCGATTGGCGGACGAGTTTGATTCAGCCATCAAATATTACGAGCTAGCTAGGGAATATTGGTCAGCCCAAAATAATGTCCTAGAGATAGCAAGCATCAAAAACCAACTGGGTGTCATCTGGCGCTACAAAGGTGAATACGACAAGGCGCTGGTTATCTATGATGAAGTGATCTCGATCTATGAGACACATGGGTTAGTAGATAAGATGGCTTCCGTTTACCGGCAAAAAGCCATCATCAAAAAACGACAGTACGAATATAGTGAGGCCCTCGAGCTATACTTAAGCGCAAGGGACCTCGCCGAGGACGCCAAAGACAAGGTGTTGCTGGCGGATTGTTATAATGGGATCAGTGGCGTTTACAAGGCTCAGAAGGAGTATGACATGGCCCGGGAGGCCCTGGATAAGGCGCTGGGTATTTTTCAGCAACTCGACGATGCGGTTGGGCAAACCAATGTGTACAACAACATCGGTGAACTTTTCATCCGGAAGCACGAATTTGATAGTGCCATCGTATACTTCGACTTGTCCTATGCCTTGAGCGAAAAGCAGGACATGAAGAATGGCTTGGGTATCATTCTATACAACAAAGGCGTCGCCCTGCGAGAGTTGGGTCGTTACAATGAGTCCTTGGAAGCATTTGATGAAGCATCTCACTATTTTCAAGTCATTGGTAATAAACGCTCAGCCATGTATCCAGCGATGGCCATTACGGAGCTCTACAGGATGCAAGGTGACTTGCCCAAAGCCAAGAAAAGCATAGACGAGACGCTCCCTTTGGCCCATGATCTCCAAGATCATTTGGTGATCCGTAACCTCTATGAAACACTTTACGAAATCCAGAAAGAACAGACCGATTGGCAAGGCGCTTTGGCGAGTTTGGAGCAATACAATATTCACAATGACAGTGTGTTTGACGAAGAAAGATCACAGCAGCTGGTCGACATTGAGGTGAAATATGAAACAGAGCGAAAAGAACAGGAAATTGCGTCGCTCTCTCAGGAAAACCAAATCAAAGCCTTACAGCTGAGTCGGCAGCGGTTTCTTATCGCATTCATCGTGGCCTTTGCCATTTTGATCGGAGTACTGGCAAGGCTTTCATACTCGCGCTATCGCAATCGGTCCGAGAAAAATAAGCTGCTCTTGGAGCAACGGTTGCTTAGATCACAGATGAATCCTCATTTCATCTACAATGCAATGGCTTCAATTCAAAATCTGGTGTTGTCTGGGGAGAAGGAGAAGGCCAATTTATATCTTGCGAAATTCGGAGAACTCACCAGGAATATATTGGATGGTTCCAGGCAGGAGTTCATTCCACTGGAAAAGGAGCTGGAGATAGTACAGGACTACGTCGATCTGGAAAATCTTCGTTTCAATAAATCGATCCAATTCTCAGCTAACGTGGAAGGAGATGCTGAGCGTTTGTTAGTTCCTCCTATGATCACTCAGCCCTTCGTGGAGAATGCCTTCAAGCATGGCTATGAGCATGACGCCAAAGGACGTATTGTCTTAAACGTCAAAAAAGGATCTCGAACGCTGGTTTTCGAACTACTGGATGACGGCAAAGGACTGAAAGAAGAAACGCTTTCCAACGGTAAATCACTGGCAATTAAAATCACCAGAGAGCGGCTCGGGGGTTTGCTAAAGGGTGTGGAAAATCCCCTGGACATCTTTAATCGCTTCAATGATCAGGGGGAAGTGTGCGGTGTTGGGGTGAAGCTGAACTTGCCCATCAAGTACTCAATTTGAAGCCATGGAAGCAGTTATTGTAGAAGATGAGGTCAACGCCAAAGAGGCTTTGCAACAGCTATTGGTTCAGTATTGCCCACAGGTGGAGGTAATATCGCATGCTCGCACCCTGGACGAGGCTTCGGAAGCACTCCTTAAATATGACCCTAAGGTGGTCTTTATGGATATCCAGTTAGGCAAAGAGATGGTCTTCTCCCTATTCGAAAAGGTGGACATGCATCGCTCTCACGTGATTTTTACGACCGCTTACAATGAGTTTGCTGTGGAGGCATTTAGGCTGGCAGCAGTGGATTACCTACTAAAGCCCATCAACCCGTCGCGATTGACGGAGGCGGTCAAAAAGGCAGAATCAATGGAAGCAAGTCTCCGCTCGCTAGAAATCAATGCGCTCCTCGCCAATCTCAGAGACAACACCTCTCCGAGGAAAATTGTGCTATCGACAGCAGACATGATCCACGTGGTACACCTTGGAGACATTCTACACTGTCAGGCCAGTCAAAACTACACGACCTTCAATTTGAGATCAGCACCACCGATTATCGTTTCCAAGACCCTAAAGGCATTTGACGAACTATTGACTCCGCAAGGGTTCTTCAGGGTGCACAAATCCTGGTTGATCAATTTGGAATACGTCAAGGCCTACGACAAACGAGAAGGGGGGAAGTGCATCATGGCGGATGGATCCGAGATCCCGGTATCTCCGCAGAGGCGGGAGCAGCTCTTGTTGCTTTTGCAGCAGCTACTTTAGCTCGCGAATAACGTAATTGTATTTTTTATTTTCATTGGTAGAGCACTTTCGTTCGCTCACAGTGGCGTTTCATTCATTTACAGCCAGTTTGTTGATGAGAGTTTAGACCATTGCTGCATGTAATTGCAATCTTCTAATCTTCATGACAACACTATACCGCCAAGCATGGGGCATTTCGATGTGCACCCTTATTCTGTCTGTACAATGGGTTACAGCGCAAAATCTGAGGATCAGTGAGGTCTTCTTTCATAGCCCGGATGTCTCCGACATTGGAGTGGAGTACTTTGAGATCTCGGGTCCCGCCGGAATGACGCTCACCGATCATACGTATTTCATCGTGATTCGGGGAGACGCCGATCCTGGCGGCAATCAAGGTACTATGTTTCTTCGGTTTGATCTCGGAGGACGCACAATTGGTCCAAATGGTTACCTGGTTGTAGCACACAATGGGTTTTTCCTCGATGTCGATCCCGACGCCACCTCGTTGATTGGCAACGGTGTTACTTGGGGCAATCTGGCCATACCCGATTTTGGCTTCCGCAATACCTCACATAGCTTCCTCTTGATCACATCTACAGATCGGGTGTTTGGAGGGGACTACGATGCAGATAATGATGGCAACCTGGATGGTGATGCGACCAACTGGACCATTTTGGACGGCGTTGGCTACCTTGATGGAGATGCCAGTGATGTGGGTTATGGCCTCATTAATTTCGCTTATGAAAACCTCGGCACAAGTGTCAATACAAAGGTGCCAGTCTTCGGACTTCTTCCAGGCTACTTTGCGAGAATAGGAAGTTCCACCGGATCTTCAGCTTCTGATTGGATAGCCAGCCATATCAATGGTGCCGCTGCCGCTGATTTTACTCTCACGCCAGGATCTACTCTACCTGGCTCCTTTGGCGGGACGCCCCTAAACCATGTAGGCAGTGCCAACCCTTCGGTGGGCCGCCCATCCGGCCCTTTTGACTTACAAAATGGACTTGCACTGACCCAAATCATCACCAATAATGATGACAACTCGGTTTTTGGCAGACAAATCGATGTCGATGCGGGTACCGCGGTGGTCAGCTGCGAATTTTGCGGTCCGCGGGCAGCCTTTGTTTACGAGTATAACGGTTCGCAATGGGTTCGGGTCGCACGGCTGACCCCTTCCTCTACTGCCAGCGGAGGATCTTTTGCTCGTTCAGTGGCAATAGACGGGGACGTGATCGTAGTAAGTAACGGCAGAAATCGCGTATACGTCTATGAGAAGCCTCCAGGAGGATGGGCGGATGCAACCGAAACAGCCATTCTAAGCTCCAACGATGCCTTGTCGGGCAGCTATAACCTGGGAGAGACTATCGACATTGACGACAATACAATCATCGCCTATGAAGCCATTTTTGAGCGAATCGTTGTCTTTGAGAAAACAGGTGCGAACTGGGTCCCGGCCAACGAAACAGCTACCATTACAGGGACCAATACCTACAGCTATTCTGAGTTCGGCCGTGGCGCAGAGATCAGAGGCGATGTAATTCTGGCTGCTTTAGATGGCGATATCTCTGCAATCAACGCAGCCTTGCCGGGCTTCGTCTTCACTCGCCCCCCTGCAGGTTGGGTAGACACGGACATCGATCAGGCTGCGGCGATGCTGCGAGATACTACGAGTATGTTTATGGGGGTGCCCTACGATACCTACTTGACAGACAACTATGCCTATCTGATGTTCGAGAACAACAACATGAATTCGCATCGTGTACACATCTACGAGAAACCGACAGGCGGTTGGGGTTCACAGAATGCGTCCGCCCAAGACGTCCAGGAGCCTATTGCGTTTTTGAGCCCCTCCAGTAGTGCCACCAATCGATTTGGTTTTTCGATAGCAGGTGATGGTGACGATGTACTCTATGTGGGGGATGATCAATTCAATAGTAATCAGGGTAGGGTGGAGGCTTACTTAAGACCCTGCTCAGGTAGGTGGCAGAGTGCGGGACCCTCTTTCGTATTTCAGGCGCCGGACAATACCGATGATGACCGTTTTGGTGTGAGTGTCGCGGTAAACGATGATGGTCAGTTGCTGGTCGGCGCCGAGCAATTGACGGCGGGCGGTAAAAACGACGTTGGGGGATTCTACGCCCTAGACCGGCTCCCGGCCAACACTTTTGATGTTGGCCCTTCTGATATCACCTTACTATCGGTCAACAACGACGCAGGAGCATTGGTACAAACCTACTTGTTGGATACTGCTACCGTCCGATCGGCGCAACCGTCGCTTTCAACCAACGGTAGCCCAAAAATCATAGAGGCGAGCGATCAGCAAATCTATGGGGTGTCCCGTACGGGCGACGGCTTCGTCTGGAGGAGCTTCGCGGATGGAAGGAACTTTGAGGTCATTCATCAATTCACCGGCACTGGCGCTGGAGGTAACGGCCACGATCCGACCGATCTCATCGAACTTTCCGATGGCCGTCTCTGCGGGATCACGGTCGGTGACGCTGCAGGTATGGGCGTTTCGGCAGGTTCGCTTTTCATCCTTGACAAAGACGGCAGCAATTTTTCGAATATCTGGACTTTTGACGCTTCCACGTTTCTCATCAGTCCTACTGAAGTCTTTCAGGCCAGTAATGGTAAGATCTACGTCAGTTTCGCTCTAGGTCAGCTGTACCGAATCGACCCCGACGGGACGAACTTGACCGATCTTCTGACCACTCGGGCGCTTGATAGTCAAGCGCTTGTCGAGGTGAAGGGCAAACTGTACGGTCGCAGTCGTTTTGCAGGGGCCAATGGAAGAGGCATCATCTATGAACTAGACCTGGCAACCGATGCTTGGTCGACCTTGTATGATTTGACCACTGCTGATGGACATGGTATCGGCGGCGGGCTGATAGCTAAGGGTGACCTGCTGTACGGTACAAACAATGAAGGCGGAGCCAATGGCAGAGGCACTGCCTTTCTTTATGATCTCAATAGCTCCCAATACACGGTTCTACACGATTTTCCCTCCGTGCCCTCGCCGACTTTGAGACAAGATTTGACCATGGCGTCAGATGGGAACATCTACGGATTGACCGATAGGCTGAGCTCCTCCATTTTTAGGATTCATACGGGCTTTTGTCGGTTGGATAGTGTCTTCACCTATGCAGGCGATGGTAGCGTAGCTTCCAATTTCCTTGAGATCATCAATACACCGCCGGTATTACTTGGAGCTATCGCTGATACTACCGTGCTGGAGGATGCCGCTAATGTCGCACTTGATCTGTCGACCGTATTTGCCGCCTCTGATGAGCCCGCGAACTATCTGGAGCCCACCGCCATCAGCAGTGATACGACACTTTTTGATAGCCTTTCGATCGACTTGGGAATTCTGACGGTTGACCTGGCCGAAAACGCCTCAGGGCAGGCGACGATCACACTCCGAGCAACGGACAGCCGTGGGGCTTTTGTGGAGACTAGTTTCATGGTGACTGTGGAGCCCGTCATCGATGGTCAGCCATCCGTAGCTACAGGTTTTACCATGACGTACGGCGATATTATGGAAGCCTCGGAAGCCCTGGGGATAGGGCCCAACGCGGTTGACAGCGCGCAGATGACGTTTCTCAAGGTGAGCGACTACGCCAATGTGCGCTTATTTCAGATGGATGGCACCACGGAGGTTGTCGAGAACTCCTTCCTACCCACTTCCATCGACAGTATCAGGGTGCTGCCCCTTCAGACAGGTGCAGTATCCTTCAAATTGCAAGCTTCTACATTGAGTGATGATCTAGGGCTTGGAGGTACCCAGGTCACAGTTAATGGTATGGTTAATCAACGGAGCCTGACCGTCACTGCCAATGATACCACCGCGGCCTACGGCGCGGTACTTCCTACTTTTGAGGGCACGGTTGTTGGTCTGGCCAATGCTGATTACTACTCGGACAACATCACCGTTTCCTATACGACCACCGCTACTGGGGACAGTATTGCCACTTTCCCCATCCTGCCCATTGTCAACGATCCTGACACTCGCTTGCCTAACTACAATTTGGTAACGAACGATGGGACGTTTACCGTTGGCGCCGCTAGCCTCGTCG
>JBCCXG010000217.1:0-8909 GCA_039191945.1 Bacteroidota bacterium | reverse complement strand
TATCAGGGGGAGATCCTCGACCGAGCCAAAGTCCTCAAGGCAGTATGGGGCAAGAGCGACTTCTTCAATCGCAAGAGCATGGATGTATTCATTCATAAGCTCCGGCAGTACCTCAAGGAAGACCCCGACGTTCAGATCGTCAATGTTCGCGGGCGTGGATTTGTACTCGAAGTTCGAGATCAAAAGCGGAACCCCAGGTTGAATCCGTACCTTTGATGACCGTGAAGAAAAGTAAGTGAAGCGATTTCTAGAGCGACAAGTTGTTTTCAACGCAACGCTGAGACTGTTGGCCTTTCTGGGCCAGCGAAGGTTTTTCAATCCTCTGACCCGTTGGCTTACCGTCAGTGTGGCCCAGTTAAACCTCTTTTTGAATAACCCTTCCCGCGCCGCTAGCGTCGACGATCTGGCGCGTACCTGGAAACGGTTAATGCCTCCAGACGGTCAGGACTACTTCAAGATCGCGGCTGTGGATGAAAACACTGCCACTGCCGAGATCCATCTGCATTGTCCGCTGAGGGGTACGGGCAACGTCGATGCCTGCTACCGATTGATGAATTATGATCGCGAGCTTATGAAGCAAGTTGGCGGTCAATTGATCGTATTGGAATCTCAGTCCAAATCTGGCAAAGCCCTTTGTAAGCTCGCTATCAGAAAGATAGGAGAGGATACATCGGATCTCATTCCCGCCCATAAACGCTAGTAGCGCTTAAGTTTGGTGATTGGTCATGTGTGAAATGACCGCTATATTCCGCAAGAATTACGTTGTGTTTCGATGAATTCCCTTTTGAGAGTAGCCCTTCTCTGGTTAGTTACCATCAGCCTCGTCCAAGCCCAAGCCCCGGATCTTGACAGTCTGAGAGGAGTTTTTGGCAACCCCAACTTCCACGATACTTCAAGATTTGAGGCAGGACGTTCACTGGTAATGGCACGATTCAGAAGTAATCTTGACACGGCACGAATTGCAGGACAGAAACTACTGGATTTTGCTCGGGAAGCTCAAAACTTGAAATGGCAAGCGACAGCCCATCGCCTGATCGGCAATACCTACGCCGTGCAGGGTTTGTTCATTGAGGCACGTGAGGCATTTTTTGCCAGTCACAATATCCTGTTGGAGCTTGGTGATGAGGAGGGTTTGACAACCACCTACAATAACATTGGCACGGTGTTTTATGAACTCGGTAACTATACCCTGGCCCAAGAGTACCTACTGAAGTCGCTGAAGCTAGCCGAATCCCAAGAAAACGATATTACAGCCTCTCGTGCGCTCAACAATCTCGGAAACATCCATCACGACCTCTTTGAAAACGAAGCGGCCCTCGGTTACTATCGGCGGAGTTTGGAAATTCGGGAGCGATTGGGCCAAAAGAGCAGGCTCCCGGCCGCTTACAACAATATTGGATTGATCCATGGCAACATGGGCCAAAGGCAGCTGGCCATGGAGAGCCTCCAGAAGAGCGCCGAGATCGCCTCGGAGTTGGGCGATTTGAAGGGCGAATCGCGAGCCATCATGAACCTGGGCATTGAGTATGCAAAAGAGGAAGACTTTAACCGGGCGCATGCCTATTTTGATCGTAGCATCAAAGTCAAGACCGGACTGAATGATCGGGATGGATTGAGTAAGGCCTACCTCTTCAAAGGTCAGGCCTACCTGCAAACGAAGAACTATCGGCTGGCCCTTGCCAACTGCGCCCGTAGCCTGGAGATGTCCCAAGCCTCCGGCGCACTCAACTGGGAAAAAGAAAGCTACCTATGTCTAAGCAGGGCAGAGGAGGGGCTCGGACAATACCGTAGCTCTCTGGAGCATCGCAAAGAATACGAGGCACTCAGTGACACGATCTTCAATGAAGAGAAGGCAAAGGAAATGACCCGGGCAGAGGTGACGTATGCATTTGAGAAGCAGCAGCTGGCGGATAGCATTGCCTTTCAAAAGCAGCAGTCCGCCCAGCAGGTCGCCTACGAAAGACAGCTCAATGGCGAGCAACGTAAGTTTTATGTTACACTCATTGCCAGCCTCCTGTTGGTCGCTTTCATGGGTTTTCTTTACTGGCGATACCAGCAGAACCTCAAGGTCAAGAACCTTGAAAATGAGCTACTGAACTCCGAGATAGATTTCAAAAAGAAGGACCTCACCAATCTGGCGGTCAACATATCGAGCAACCAGGAGTGGGCTGAGTCACTGGCGGAGAGAGTCGCAGCGCTTAAGGATTCGACGGGTAGGCAGCGGGCGAAGGAGCTGGAGGATTTGGAGGTCGCGGTTAGAAACAAAGTATGGGTAGACAAGGAAAGCGACGAGTTTTACAAGCAGATCGATGAGTTGAGCAGTTCTTTTTATCACCAACTCAACACTCGTTTCGAGGGATTGACCAAGACGGAGATCCGATTGTGTTCCTTGATCAGGTTGGACTTGAATACGAAACAGATTGCCGTACTGCAAAACATCGAGCCATCCTCTGTGAAAATGAGCCGAAATCGACTCAGGAAGAAGTTGCAACTCACACCCGAAGAAGACTTGTCTTCCTTTTTACACGCAATCTAGTCGGACGACAAAACAGTAGACCCGCTTCTTTGCTTTATATGAGAGCATTCAGCGCGAGCTCAGAATTACTTTGTAACATCGCCAGCGCGATAACAACGACACATGCTTCAGCGGCTACTTTTCCTTGCGATTTTCAATCTCATAACCACCCTATGCTGGGCTCAAGGGCAGCAGGCCGGTGATCCAAGAGATTCTTATCAACTGAAGATTGCGCAGACCGACGAGCAAATCAATATCGACGGACAAATGGACGAGGAAGTGTGGAAGCAAGCGGATGTGGCGAGCGATTTCTGGCTGAAGTTTCCCAGGGATGGGGTGCGCGCTGAGAAGCGTACGGAAGTTCGAGCGACTTATGACGACCGATTTCTTTATATCCTCGCGGTCTGCTATGATACGGACAAGTACGTGGTTCAGACGCTTAAAAGAGACAGTCGATTTTTCGATGGAGATGCATTTGGTATCGTGATTGATCCGGTCAATGAGCGGACGAATGGCTTTTTGTTTGGAGTCAGCCCCTACAACGCCCAAACAGAGGATATTTTGAGCCAAAGCGCCTTTGGCAACCTCAACTACAGCTGGGACAATCGGTGGTACTCTCAAGTCGTTCGGCATCATGATCGTTGGGTCGTGGAGATTGCTATCCCCTTCAAGACCCTGCGCTTTGAGACCGGTCTTGCGACTTGGGGGATCAACTTCTTCCGCAATGATCTCAAGACCAATGAGTACCACAGCTGGACCCCCATGCCAGTCAACTTTGATCTAACCGATCTAGGATATACCGGGGCATTGCTATGGGATCAGGCGCCCAAGAAAACCGGAACCAATGTATCGCTCATCCCTTACGCCCGGACCTCCTACGTGCAGGATCAGGAAGTAGAGCCCTCAGAGCAGGATGTGGAGTTTGACGCTGGACTCGACGCCAAAGTTGCGCTCTCATCCTCACTTAACTTGGACCTGACCCTGAATCCCGACTTCTCGCAAGTCGACGTGGATGTACAACAGACCAACCTGACCCGTTTTAGCCTACGCTTCCCTGAGCGCCGCCCCTTTTTCCTCGAAAACTCCGACTTGTTTGCCAACTTCGGCGTACCTCCCGCGCGACCGATATTCACCCGTCGCATTGGCCTGGATGAAGAAGCGTTACCCATTCCGATCTTGTTTGGCGCACGACTGAGCGGGAACATTGGCAAAGACTTCAGGATCGGGGTGCTCAATCTCCAGACGCAGACCGAGGCCGAACGTGATGGACAGAACTATACCATCGCCGCGGTCAACCAAAGGTTGTTTACCCGCTCGGTACTCAAAGGGTACATTTCCAACCGGCAAGCGGTCGTGGAGGGAGAGGGCTTCAACAGCAATGATTACAGCCGCAACGCCGGCATAGAGTTCAACTATCTCAATCTCCCGGGTACATGGAATGTGTTGGGAGCACTGCATTTATCCGAAAAGGCGGGCTTTGGATTGGGTACTTTTCGAAACCTGGCGGGAGGGTACGATGGCCGGAACTTTTCCTTCTTTGTTGATTACTTCGGTATCACCAACGACTACTTCGCCGACATTGGCTTCATCCCCAGGTTGAGTAACTATGATGCCCTCAACGATACGACCATTCATCTGGGCTATGAACATATCTATGCCAACATGGGCTACACTTGGCGACCTGAAAAGGGGGCGATTATTGCGCATGGGTTCGAAATCCAGAATGTGCAAGACTGGCAGGTGGATTGGACATTCAATGAAAGGAGGACCGAGCTGGGATATGAGGTCCAATTCAGGAATACCAGCAGTGTTTTTGTAGGCGTAGAGGACAACGATACCCGATTGTTGTTTCACACCAGTTTTACGGACGGTGAACCCCTGCCTCCGGGTAAGTACACTTATCTGCGAGGATCGATGGGTTACGAGTCCGATGCACGCAAGAGCCTCGCCTTCACTACGGAGCTGGAGGTGGGTCAGTTTTACAATGGTACCCTCAATCGCTACAGTGCGGGCCTGATCTATCGCATCCAGCCGTGGGCCAATTTCAACCTAACCCTGGAACAAAACTTCCTGCGACTCCCCGGTCCATACGGCGAGGTCGATCTCACCCTGGCCAACTTGCGTGCAGAGGTGAATTTTTCCACAAATCTTTTCTGGACCACGTTTCTCCAATACAACACTCAGGCCGAAAACTTCAACATCAACAGCCGACTCCAGTGGCGCTTTGCTCCAATGTCTGATGTATTTCTGGTGTACTCCGACAATTATGAAACCTCTCCCCTTCTACAAGAGAATAAGAATCGGGCACTTGTCTTGAAGGTGAATTATTGGTTTACTTTTTAGTGCCAACAAGTTATTCGCAAGCTTGGTGTCGACCATAGTCGTGGTCGTCCAAATCTGGTCTCAGATAATGGTATCGTTTGCATCCGTTTGAATGGCTTTCTCCTAAAGATTATTTTCCGTAGAAAGTTAAGTGTTTCTATTTCAAGTACTTGTCAATTAAAGAAAGCGTTTTGTAACCCATTTGTAAACCCATTTTTAGGTGCTTGTAACCCCTTTGTAACCGGCCCTTTTTCATCCATCACCCCCCGTGACTACGTGATTTGCTTCCAGAATCAAAAATCAAACTGTCGTGAAAAAAGTGTTAATGTTTCTCTATTCTATCGTCGCCTATGCGATCGCATTTGCCGCGATTATTTTCTGGATCCTTTCGACCAGTCACCTGATCCCGGCTATTTCGATCGATCAGGCCCCCCGCGTACCGACTTTGCTTGCCATTGCCAATAACCTGGTCTTGATCTCGCTATTCGGCGTGCAGCATAGTGTGATGGCTCGTGCATGGTTCAAGGATTGGTTCGCTCGTTACTTTCCGAGACCTGTTGAGCGGAGCACATTTGTTCTGATCTCAGGCCTTTTGTTGTTCAACCTTGTGTTCAACTGGCAGCCATTGGGTGGTATGATCTGGGAGATACCATCTGGCTCGATCCTCTATTACACTACTTATGTGTTGTTCTTTTCGGGTTGGGCGATTCTATTCATCAGCTCGTTCCTGATCAATCACTTTGATCTGTTTGGATTGCGTCAGACCTTCCTCGAACTCCAAAACAAGCCCTACACACCACTGAAGTTTCGTGAGATTGCTTTCTACAAGTACGTTCGCCACCCGCTGTACCTTGGGATGATCCTAGGGGTATCTTCAACTCCCGTTATGTCCGTCACCCACTTGCTCTTTGCGCTTGCGGTCACCGGCTATGTCCTGGTGGGTATTTTCTTCGAAGAGAAGGACCTGGCCAAGGCGCATCCAGCAGAGTATGCTCAATACAAAGCGGCCAAACCCATGCTGATTCCCTTTACCAAGGGACTATTTAGAAAGAACAAACGTGCAGGCTCACTCAAAAGAACTACCTCCGGAGCCGTCTAAAGAGCGTTCATATTTCATTTTCGCAAAATAATATTTTTTCAAAAGCTCCAATTGTAATAGATATGGAAACTTATTTGATCGAACCAACCGACTGGGTCCGAAAGACCAAGGGACTCGCAAGACTTTTTGGCCAGACCGCTGCTTTGAATGATGAAAACGGTCGATTCGTGTATGAGAACTACACAGCACTAAAGGCCAGTGACTATTTTTCTTTACTCATTCCTCAGGAGCTCGGTGGTGCGGGCTTGTCCTATGCGGAGGTTTGCAACGCCATTCGAATCATAGGTAATCAATGCGGCTCTACGGCCCTTGCCCTATCGATGCACCAGCACCTGGTTGCCGCCAATGTCTGGAAGTATAAGAACAAAGGGGAGGCCGTTGCTATGCTGACTAAGGTGGCCGGTAATCAACTGGTACTTGTGAGTACGGGTGCCCGGGATTGGCTCGAGTCAAACGGGGAAGTCCGAAGGGTCGAAGGCGGCTATAAGGTCAGTGCGAAAAAGGCGTTTGCCAGTCAATCTGCTGTGGGTGACGTCCTCGTGACTTCAGCGCCGTACCAAAATGAATCCGGGGAGTGGAAGGTCCTTCACTTTGGCGTGCCCTTCAAGTCCGAGGGAGTAAGCCTGCTGAACGACTGGAAGGTTTTAGGCATGCGGGGGACAGGCTCTCAAACGGTAGTACTCAAAGACGTTTTTGTTCCCGATAGCGCCATCCAACTGGAGCGACCAAGGGGCGAATTCCACCCCGTTTGGAATGTGGTCATTTCGGTGGCGATGCCTCTGATCATGTCTGCTTATGTGGGTATAGCCGAGCGGGCTCGTGAAATCGCGCTTGAGGCCAGCAAAAACGACAAAAGGAAGCAGGCACACATCCCGTACCTATTGGGTAAGATCAACAATAGCTTCCTGGCTGCTCAGGTGCAGTGGGAGGCCATGTACACCAGGACGCAGGATTTGGAATTCAAGCCATCGAAAGACCTGTCTTCGGACATCTTGGGGCTCAAGACCAATGTCAGTGACGCATGCCGACAGACCGTACAGTATGCCGTTGAGCTGCTGGGTGGACGCAGCTTTTATGCGAAAAATGAACTGGAACGCCTATTCCGTGATGTGCAGGCCAGCCAGTTTCACCCACTGCCTCAGTGGAACCAATACGAATTCACCGCAGGCCATTTAACCTGAATCATGCAATAGAAGATCTATTCAATGCATAAATCTCTTTGAAATAGACACTTACCATGAATTTGTTGAATCACCATAGCGGTGCTATGCCTTCTCAACATAAGTGCCTCTTTCTTTGAGCTTTATGCCTTCATCACGATCCCTATTGCATGATCCAGGTTTAATGGAGGCCTAACAGCACTGCTGTGTGGCGATCGGTCGTCCGGCCTTCGGGCTGGGCGGCTATCGCTTCTTGCTGGCAGTTAAATCTTGAAAACTGACAGAAATCATAAAACCGATTGACCCAAAACATGCCATCGGCAACGACCGACGCTGATTTTTGGGGCTAAGATTTTGAAGAGCGACAAGTCGTCAATGAGCAATAAGATCATCCTCGTAGAACTCAACTACCAAGTTTCACCACTCAAGATTCGTGAAACCATTTCCTCGCAGCACGAAGAAATACAGCAAACGCTATCCGATCGACTGGAAGGCGGTGTGTTCGTCTTATCCACCTGTCATCGGTATGCCATCCTGGCCTTTGAATCGTCTGAAGATACCATTGTACGTACCCTACAGGCAAAGTGTCCGCCACTGACGAAAGACGACCTTCTGGTACTGGAGGGGCAATCCGCCGCTGCCCATTTTTTCTCCACAGCTTGTGGCTTGCACTCTCGTACAGTAGGGGAGCATGAGATCCTGGGCCAGGTACGTAATGCTTTCCGCAAGCCTGCCCGAAGGTGTGCAGAACTCAACGAGTTAATCAAGCGGACCATCTTCACTGGGAAAAGGGCAAGGACCGAAACTTTCATTGGACGGTATTCTACTTCTCTGTCGGCGATCACCGGCGATCGAATCGAGCAACACTTTCCTAACCTGCAAGATGTGTCGGTCATGCTTTTTGGCACAGGCGAAATGGCACAGCTCGTACTCAAGCGACTGAAGCAACTCGAGGTAGGCAAGATCGCCATCGTGAGCAAGGACGTCCAGCGTGCCGCGGCCCTTTGTGAATCGTCGAACATATCTGCGATCACACCCAAATACGCACTCAAGCATTGGAACCAGTACGAAGTGGTGATTGGAGCCACCTGGACCCCTGAACACTTGCTGTGCAGCGCCCAGGACGGGGAGCGTACCCGACGCCAATTGCTGGTAGATCTGGGCATGCCCCGCAACTTTGATCCCATGCTTGCAGAGCATCCAGAACTTACGTTATTGGATCTTGACAGTGTCAACCGGGAAGTCCACGATTCGATACAGAAGCGCCACCATGAGATCACGCGGGTGCACGACATCATAGAGGAGGAGATTGAAGCTTTTAACCGATGGCTGGAGTTTAGGGCTTTCGTTCCACAGATCAAGAAGCTAAAATCTGAATTGTCTGAGACGGAGGCCTATTTCATAAGCAGGGCCTCGACGGAGTTTTACTTGGGTTGTCCACAACAAGCCCAAACGTTGATCTACACTATACACGGTATTGTCCAGGCCCACTTCTCCCAAATTATCGATCTCTATCGGGCCAACGTCGCTGAGTGTTTTTGTGCTACTTACACACAAGAGATCAAGAATGGCATGAATGAGGCACTCGAGTCCTTATTCCAAAAGAACTCCAAAGCCGCCGCCTGAGCAGTACCCATTGGGCTCCACTCGAGATTCATCTTTAGCTTCGCCACATGACTAAAAGGAGAGTAGCAAATGTTTGAGTCACTGGGTCATGGCAAGTCGCTGGACGAGGAGCGCTTCGAATCATGGCTGGAAGAGGGGAGAAGTAGCTACCTTGGTTATCTCTATCTGTTGGTCATCTGGAATGAAG